>NZ_JBKOQN010000021.1:0-149218 GCF_046764895.1 Nocardia sp. CWNU-33
CTACCCGGTTCGACAAGCTCGCGGTTCGTTACCAGGCCACGATCCATGTCGCGGTGATCAATCAATGGTTGCGGCAGTCGTGAGGGCGAGCCGCAGGCCCGCCCTCACGACTTCGAGACAGAACCTAGGTCGGCAGCGGGAAGTTCAGGTAGGACTTCGACGGTGTCGGACCGCGCTGACCCTGATATTTCGACCCGGTGCTTGCACTGCCATACGGGTTTTCGGCCGGGCTCGTCAGCCGGAGCAGGCACAGCTGACCGATCTTCATGCCGGGCCACAGCGTGATCGGCAGGTTCGCCACGTTGGACAGCTCGAGGGTGATGTGGCCGCTGAAACCCGGATCGATGAAGCCCGCCGTCGAATGCGTCAACAGGCCGAGCCTGCCGAGGCTCGACTTGCCTTCCAGTCGTCCGGCCAGGTCGTCGGGCAGCGTGCACACCTCGAGGGTGGAGCCGAGTACGAACTCACCCGGGTGCAGCACGAACGGCTCACCCTCGCCGGGCTCGACCAGGCTGGTCAGCTCGTCCTGACGCTGCGCCGGATCGATGTGGGTGTAGCGGGTGTTATCGAACACCCGGAACATTCGATCCAGTCGCACGTCGATACTCGACGGCTGGATCAAGGTTTCCAGGAGCGGCTCGACGCCGAGACGCCCAGCGGCGATCTCCGCACGGATGTCACGATCGGAAAGCAGCACGCGACGAGACTACTGCCTCCCTGATCTCCCCCTTCAGCCGCACACACCACCCACCGCAACCACAGAAACAGCACCCCCGAGCGCAGTCCACATGGCGCCCCACCAATCGAGCGCAGTCAGATGACGGCTCAAAACCACAGATCAACCACCATTTGACTACCCTCGATAACGGCAGTCGAACTACTGCGCCTGGAGAAAATTGCGCACAGCCGCTGCGAATCCGGCCGGATCGCCCTGGTGCGCGAAGTGGTCGGTATCGAGGGTAACCAGCGTTGTGTTCGCACCTTTGGTGACCATCGCCTGAGCGAGCGCAGGATCGACGCACGGCCGCTTGTTGCCGACGATGAGCAGGGCCGGGCACGTACTGCCGAGCCAGTCGGCCCAATAGTCCCCGGTGACAAGGTTTTCGGAGTCGACCATGTCCTGCGGGACGAACGGCAGCCGCCAGCTGCCGTCCGGATTCTCACGCAGCACCTCGGCGAACATCGGTGCCGCGAACCCGAGCGCATCGAGCAGTTCCTGCCTGGTCGGCGCCTGCTGCGGCCAGCCGAGTACGAAATCGAGCGCACCGGTGCTCACATGGACCGCACCGATCTCCTCGACGATCAACACGGAGACCAGATCCGGACGTTGGGCGGCCAGGCGCATGGCCGTGATCCCGCGGCCCGAGTGGCCGAGAATCGCGACGGGGCCGACTCCTAGGTGCTCGATCACCGCGACAGCGTCTGCCACATATCCCTCCAGCGAGTAGTCGGGCCCGCGATCGGAGTCGCCGTGCCCACGCTGATCAGGCGCGATGACCCGCCACTGCGGCGCGAGATCGGCGGCGAGCTGCGCCCAGGTCGCCGCCTCTTCGAGGTGGCCGTGCATGGCAAGCAGTGGCTTGCCGTCCCCGCCGGCATCGAGATAGGAGATCCGGCGGCCGTCGATGGTGAGTTCGTTTCTGTGCATGCACGAAACGCTACAGAGATTCAGACATTTGTGCAACACATATGTACAAGACAAACGTCTAACCTGTAGCCCGGCCGTCATCGCTCGACGCAAACGCGAATGCCCGACCCCGATGAGTGTTGTGCCACAAGGGATTTCGACAGGGGTTACGGATGATGCAGGGCGTCGATCGAGGTCTGTGTGTAAAGGAATGCGACGGAACCGTATTCGGCCTGCTCGTCGTTCGCCGGGCCGTGCTCGATACCGAAGCGCAAGCTGGATCGGTAGTCCACCGCTTCGGCGAGCATCAGGCGATAGGCGGTCACGCAATAGTCCCGGCATCGATCGTCGGTGGCGCGGACACTCGGCTGCCCGGTGAACGGCAGGCTGTAGCGGGTGCCGTGGTCGAAGAACCAGCCGCCCTCGTAGAAGTCCTCCGTGCCGGTGCCGTGGAGTTGCGGTACCGAGGAGTCGTCGACATAAACGCGCTCGTCGCCTTCCAGGAAATGTGGGCGCTGGTCGCCCGGAAACGGCTCGATCCGACGGCCGCTCATCGAATGTGCGACCCCGACGAACTTGCCGTGCCCCACCTCGTCCACGAACGACCAGTCGCGGCCGGGCGTGGTCGGTCCTGCGGAGGATCGCGTGGTGAAGTATCCGGCGTCGCCACTTTCCAGCGCAGGACCCCACTGCCGGTCCGGCGCGATGACCACTTCGGTGTCGACGCCGTGGATCGCCTCTTCGGTCGTGTTGACCAACGCCACCTCGACACTGCGGCCGAACGGCATCGGCCACCACGCCGAGAACCACCCGCCCGGCTCGGCGTCCGCCGCGAACATCAGCGATCGGACGGCCACCGCGGGTCCGAGCCCGACACCGAAGAACTCCGCGAGCGGCGCGTCGACCGACTCGCTTCCATCGAAAGCGATTCGGAGACGCAACGCGGCCGCCGATGCCGCAACCGGCAGCCGCAACCGCAGTGCCGTCACGCTGCCCGGCCCCGTCGCCGACGCGATCGGCACGTCCGCGTTCGCGGGCACATCGATGGCGCCGGTCTGCGCCCGAGCACCCGGCACGGCCGGTTTGGGATCCCGAGTACCTGCCGCCTGCAAAACCGCCAGGACGTCGTCCGCCCGATCGCCCGGATCGAAGGTCGCCACCACCTCTGCATCGGGGAAATGACGGTAAGTGACGTGGTAGTACTGCAAATCTGTCGCCACACTGATCTGCATCGACTCCCGATACGGCATCGGCACCTTGATGTACACCCCGCCGGGAGATTGCATGGCATTCGCCACCAGCGGAAACACGAATGGAGCGCCGAGTGCGCCGTCTACCACCGCCTGCAAGGGCGCATCCACAACAGTGCGGCCATCCAGCTCGATCCGAATGTTCCCGAGCGCCGTGACATCTCCCCCGTCCTTGGTGAACCAGATCGAATCGACCTCCCCGGGCCCACGATCCTCCGCCACCACACACCCGACCCCACCGTCACGCAGACAGCCACCATCACCATCGTCGTTGCCGCCGCTCCGATCGAAACTGGAGTACTGCGACGTCTGCACTCCGACACCCAGATACGGCAACTGATCCAGTCGCCGATAGGTCTCCCAACCAACCACAACGTCCGGGACGTCCAGGACCTCCCGCTCCGCCTGTACTACCCCAACACATACCGCGGCGGCGCCGAGCAGCATTGCACCCAACATCCGGACCAGCAGCCGCACCGGAAAGCCATTCGCCACGAAGGAGCCCCTACGGCTCGAACACGGAAGTGGTCATCCACCTATTCAATCCGGATCCTCAGCATGGTTCCCGCCGTACCGGCAGCACTGTGGATATCGGGCGTGTCGGCTCTTGCGTGCGGCAATGTCGACAGGGGGACCCCGCCCGGGGCCGTGACGTCGAAGTGAATCAGGGTTTCCAGCAGCGAGACAACCTTCGTCGTCGAGATTGTCACTGTGCGGCTGACAAGCCGCATCGAGCAGACGCTAGTCTCGTCGCGTGTTGGGCAATTCCGCCGCGTGGTCCCTACTGGACATCCCATGGCGAGTGCCCGCGCCACCGGTGCCCGCGTACGCCGCGAGCGTGAACATCGCGGCAAGTACGATCCACCGTGTCGCGACAACACCCGGTCCGGACAGCAGATAACCCGCGCCGAGGGCACCGATCGCAACCGCACCGTCGCAGAACAGGTCCATAGTCGCGCAGGCGCGACCGAGAATGTGCTCGGGTATCACGCCGACCCGGTAGATGGTCAACGCAACATTGCTCACGACACCGACCCCACCGACCCCACACCAGCACACGGCAAGCACAAAGGGGTTGGCGCTGAAGGTGATCGGCACCAGGAGCACGGTCCAGGCCCAGAGCGCCCGTCTATAGACGCGCTGGGCCGGAATGCGGGCGGTCAGCCACGACGCCAGCGCTGCACCGCTGATGCCGCCCACTCCCGCCATTCCGAGCACTGCGCCGACGGTCCACGCTGGGTGACCGCTGTCCTTCAGTTCCAGCAGGATCAGCAGCAGGACAGTCTGGATGACGATGTTGGACAAGCCGATCATCGTCGTCGACTTCCGCAGGAACGAATCGTTCCATACAACCCGCACACCGTCGGCGACACCGCGGCGGGGCGGGCGGCCGGCGGGTTCGGCGAGCGGTTGCGGCACAGTCGAATTCGATCGGATCAACAGCAGTGTGATCAGGCAGTACAGGTAGGACACCGCGTTGGCGACGAACGGCAGCCAACGGGCCACACCGTAGACGGCGGCACCGACCGACCGCCCGATCAGAATCGCGATGGGCTGCTCGGCCTCGAGAAATGAGAACGCCGCCGGTCGCTGCTCGACCGACACCACATCGCGGATCGCACCCAGCTCGCTGATGCTGACGAAAACGCTGACGGTGCCCTCGATGAACGCGGCGACCAGAAGTATCAGCCACAGATTCGGAAGTTCTGCCGCCACTGCCATCGCGACCAGGCAGGTAACGCTCAACCCGAGGGCCTGACACCGGATCAGAGTTGCGATCCGGTTCGAACTGTCGGCGAGCAGACCTGCGGGAAGCTGGAAAACCAGGCTCGGCAAGTGCAGCGCGAACCCGATCCACCCAGCAGCGGCGGGTGAGCCGGTCACCGCGAACACCAGCAGTGGATAGGCGATACGCACACCGTGGAAACCCACCAACGACGTCGCGTTTCCGGACCACAGCAAAAGGAAATTCCGATTGGTGTGGATTCCGGACTTACCCATAGACTGTGGGTTCGTGCGATAGCCAGTGGAGCAGTTGGACGAGTTCGGCCGCGTCGGTGTCCGACCCTATCTCTCCATAGAGGGTGGCCGCCACCTCGGCCCGGCTGTTCAGGATGCTGAAATCGTTGTCCGGGTACAGCTTCGGCAGCGCCAGCGCCAGCCCGGCCCACAGCTGCGGCCGCAACGGCTCGGACCGCAACTGCTTCGTGTACCGCGCGACCGCTTCGGCCAAGTCACCGGCCAGGTAGGCATGGTCGCCGTCCGGCTGCTGCGCCGTGGACACCGCCACGGCCGCGTCATAATCAGCCAGCTTCAGCTGCACCGCAAGGTGCAGACTCCGATCTTCGGCCGACACGCTCTGCTGCGAAATCAGGACCGCCGATGGCAGGACGTCGAGCCGCGCGGCTCGCGCAGCCCACCCTGCGGCTAGTTCGCCGATATTCTCGACGCGCAGATTTCGCACCTGCCAGAATGTCCGGTGTGCGAGCGACACTTCGGCTGCGGCGTGCGCTGCTGCGCCGGGCACGACTTCCTCGGACCACGCACGCATACCAGCCGCAAGGGTACGCAGGAACTCTTCACCCGAAGGGGTGAGCAACCCGGAACCCATAGCCTGCGCCATCGCCCCTTTCACCTGATTCCGCCACAACGCGAAATCGACGTGCGCTTCCAGGGATCGGTGACACTCGGCATTGCGGTGAATTCGCCAGAAGTCGGTGACACCGAAGAATGCGTAAATCCCATGCAGCAGGCCGAAAATCGGCCGAGGGTCGTCGCGCCACGGCGCGTAGTACCGGTAGGTCGGATCGGGTTCGAACATGATGACGTGGTCGGTCAGCAGGTTGAATTTGGTGTGCTGGATCTCGTGGATCAGCGTCAGCGCCAGTTGGCATGGATCAGCCGGGGCGGTCGTATAGACGCAACCAGGGGCTGCGGTGTGGCTGGTGCTCGCCGCCAGTGGGCCCACGTTCAGCGGTACCAGGGTCTGCAAACACCTGCGCATCGGTGCCAGGTACCGATCGAAATCACGGTGCAGCAGGTCCCAGGCTCCCGCGAAGTCCTGCTGCCACTGCTCGCTTTCGGAGGCCGTCAGCCTCGGTGGTGCGGGCTGTGTGTCGGAGAGACTACGAAAAGGATCCAGGTCGTCGAGGAACACCTCCTGTTCATCCCCGGCCCCACGCACCCGCCGCATCGGCAGCCATCCCGGGTGGGACTCGTCATCGAGAGACGCGACGACGACGGTGTCGGTTCCGTTGGTGAACCTCAATATGCCACTGCACCAGTATAATTCGCACTGACCACAGTCCTCGGTGGAACCGAGGCGAGCCAGGCCGATGCCCGGCAGCATCACCGCACCGTGACGGACGACGAGCGTCATCGACCCCTCGGGCAGGCAGGCGAGGGCACCGGCCGCGGCGAGCCAGCCGAGGTAGCCGCAGTCGGCCCACAGCGGGGTCGATGCGGCATCGGACTCGGCGTCGAGGCGCGGCAGGACATCCGCGAGCCATTGGCCGGTCAGCGGGTAGGACAGCAAGGCGACGACCTCGGCCGGATGCGTACCTTGCAAATCGGCAAGAGACCGATAGGCTGCGGAAAGTCCAGCGCGGTCCGCGATCTCGGGCCGACGCGCGGTGGTTTCGGCGATCAGGGTGCGCAGCAGGATCATCCGCGCCGTGATTGTGCCGTCCAAAAGCGTCGCGACGGAGCGCACCCCGCCGTGGCCGGAGCCCAGGTCGGCGATGGCATGGTCGACTCCGGATTGCGTTGTGGACATGATGATTTCCAGTCTCTAGCCGCGGGTAAGGTCGATGTCTGCCTGGACGCGGGACCCGATGTGGTTGATCAACTTCAACAAGTCGGCGCAGTACACCGACGGATTCCGAAAGCCGTTGTCCGCGCGATATCGGTGCGCATAGTGCCCGCCGCCGCATACTGTGCGCACCGGGCAGGCCAGGCACGTCTCGCTCAATGCCTCCAGCCCGATCTGGCGAGCCACCATCGAGGGTTCCCACATCGCCTCATCGAGCGGATTACCTTCGCCCCTGGTGTGCAACTTGGTCGCTCCCGCGAAGGTCGACTTCAGTTCGTCGACCTGCTCCAGGGTGCCGTCAGTCTCGATCACAGCCAGCCGAATAGGGGCCAGCCCAACGGATTCCAATGCGGACTGTCCACCGAGCAGAAGCTCGATAATGCCATCGAAGAGCCGCACCTGGGTTTCCAACATCGGTGCGTCATACCAACGATCGAATATTGCGATCAGCCAGTCTGCATACGGCGTGCCGGATGCGCCCATCGCCGGCGGCGGAGTAGTCCAATTACCATGCGGTAGCAGGAAATCGACGGCAGGCGGGTTGAACTGCACAAGCGCCTCGTAGGTCTCGAGTGGGTCGTTCGCGACATCGATCGTGCACAGCAGCCCGGAGAAGAGGTAGCGCCGATCGTCGGCAACCAGCTGAGCCAACCCCGCGGCGACCCGCGCGTAGCTGCCGACACCCCGCCGGTCGCGGCGATGCCGGTCGTTGCTTTCTTCACCACCGTCGATGCTCACCCCGATCCGGATATCCCATCGATCGCAGATCCGCAGAAACTCGTCGTCGAGCAGCACACCATTGGTCTGCATGCCCAGTCGCACCGCGGTGATCGGCTCCAGTAATTCTCTGGCCTGTTCGGCAAAGAACTCCAGGTCTCGATGTCCGACGAGAAGCGGTTCCCCGCCATGGAATACGAGGTCGACCTCGGGCAACGCGAAGGCGCGGGCATGCTCGCCGATCATCCGGCAGGCATCGACGAAAGCACTGCGGCCCATCGTCTTCGGCTGATCGCGCCAACCTTGGTCGGCCATCTCGTAGATGTAGCAGTAATCGCAGGCCAGATTGCACCGACTATGGATCTTGACCACGAATTGCACGAACGGCAGCGGCTGCCAACCGCCGCGAACCAACTCCGCGACATCCAACCCGGCAACGGGCCATCGGGCCTGCTCCCGAAAAGGTTCCAACGACAGCGACACCGGTTCCATCTCTTGCTCCCTCGCGCCCTGCGTTCGACCGCGGATAGGTCCGAAGACGGGTCCCTACCCGCGGTCGATGCTTGCTCTCTTGCGGCTTATCTACCCGGGTTGATGTACGAGTTGAACGGGTGGTTCCGCTCGGCACCGCTCTTGGTCAGCTGACGCTCGAGCGCGGCTCGCAGCGCCGGACTGGCATCAGCGGTCAACTGCTGCGGATCCAGGCCGGCGAGTTCGGCAAGATTTCCCATTGCGATATCTCCTAATCTTCTCACCCGAAAGGAAACGAGAATTCCTACAGCTAGAATCCCGAGGACAAAATCGAATCCGATGCAGGTAATGATTTCACCGGACGACGAATAGCCGCCCGGCCTGATTTCTATGGCGGCACAGTGAGATTGCCGTCGTAGAAATATTCACCGATGAGAATCTTCATCCGCGTTCGACAGCACAAAGTAGCAATAGGATCGCGAATAGTCCGACCACAATCGGCAAAAAAACTGTGCGCACCGCTTCGACCACGATGCATCTGTCGCAATTGATTCAGATGATGGGTCAGGCGGGACTCTCACGACGATTGACAGCGATGGCCCTGATGTCGAGCCACCGACAGCCGATGCCTACCTCTGGGGTTTACTCAACCGGGTTGATGAATGACTGGAAAGGATGACGCTCACAGCCACCCTTGACCCGATTGCGCTCGAGCGCAGCCCGTAACGCCGGACTGACGCCGGCTGCCAACTGGTGCGGATCCAGGTTCGCGAGCTCCACAAGACTTCCCACTGCAATACCTCTTCCTTCTAGATAGTCGCCGTCCGAACGGCAGGCGAATTCCATTGCAGTACGCCAGACTTTTCAACGCAGCCCACACACCCGAGGACTCCGGACTCGACATGTGCGTAAGGCCGAGGCTCATCCCTTTGCGAGTCGCTCGAATTCATCATTTACTCGCATGGTAGTGGCGGAGCGCCTTCACGCTGAAATAGATCGGGCCGACGAACTCCCCGATGGAGACGGTCGCTGTCATACCCCCGAGCGAACACCATCCAGTAAGGGGAGAGTCAAGGATCCGCATCACCGGACCGGATCGAGCATCCGCCGGCTACTGATACCGACTCACCAAAAACATCCCAGCCGTCGGCGATCCGACGGTATACACCGTCTCCTGCCGGTCGCCGAGAAAGGGCACCGACCCATCACTGCCTCCTACTGCAAATATTTACTGCGTTAAGAACTGTAAGCGGACCGTCTAATAAACACAAGACTTGACTGCATTAAGGTGGCGACATGGCTGAACAGGAAAAGGTCCGGCGCCCTGGTGGGCGCAGCGCCCGGGTTCGGTCCGATGTGCATCAGGCGGTCACCGACCTGGTGGCCGAGCGTGGGTACGGCACTTTCACCATCGGCGAAGTAGCCGCACGGGCGGGCGTCGCCGACACCACCATCTACCGCCGATGGGGCAGCCTCGAGGCCCTGACCACGGAAGTAACAATCGCTCGACTAACTGACAACTCGCCGATCCCCGACACCGGCAGCCTGAGAGAGGACCTGCGCGCCTACGCCGAAGGCGTCGCACGCGACGTCGGGGGACCAGACGGGCTGGCGGTCCTGCGCCTGGCCATTGCCCTATCCAACGCCGGGGAAATCGGCCGCGCCGCCCGCGATCAACTCGTTGCTGGACGTGGTTGCCAAATGCAAGGCATGATCGACCGCGCACGCGCCCGCGGCGAACGCTCGCCCGAACTCATCGACCTGATGGACCACGTACTGGCACCCATATACATCCGCACCCTGTTCGGCGCCGGCCCACTTGGCAACGACTACACCGATTCACTCGTCGACCGGCTCCTGAACCACCCACACTCAGGCGATACCGAGTAGATATGAACCCGTCGGCACGGTACGAGGCCGGACACGCCAGGACTTGCACGGCACAGTGACCGGTCTGATAGGCTCACGGACGCATCTCAACACATGCCGATGTAGTTCAATGGTAGAACTTCTGCTTCCCAAGCAGACAGCGCGGGTTCGATTCCCGTCATCGGCTCCACACGAAAAGACCCCACTACCAAGGCATTCCGATTTCAGGCCGATTGGCCTCGGTCTGCGGTACAGCCAAAAGTGCAGCCAATCCCTCCTTCCTCGATTCCGGCCACGGGATTCCAGTATCGGTGTTGTCCTGCGCTGGGGTGGGCATCGAAGGTAGTGGAATGGCGGTTGGTGACCACTGCCAGAGCAACCATTTCACTACGCTCGGCGGTCTCTCTCCTCGAGACCGGACCACTGAGCAGTAAGCAGCTCGCCGATGCCACCGCGGTTGGCTGGAGCGATCCGGCTGTTCGCAGATGTGTGCCGCGCGGTAGTACCGGAGAGTGAGGCGGGATCGCTCGCTGGAGTGATGTGGTCGGTCGAGGGTCGCGGCGACGATCATCCGTATGCACTTCCGTCGCAAGATACTCGGTGTGAGCTTGGCTTCCGCACTGATCGCGGTGGCATCGGCCGCCTGCACCTCCGCCGCGAGTCCAGCGCAAGCACTGCACTGGCAGCCTTGTCCCGAGAAGGTCGAATTCGACTGTGCGACAGTGACTGTGCCCATCGACTGGTCGGACCGAAACGGTTCGACAATCGACATTGCCGTGGTGCGGGATCGGGCCGACGATGCCGCAGGGAAGATCGGAACGCTGGTTTCACTACCCGGTGGGCCCGGCTCTTCGGGGGTGGACGAAATCCTGCGGGGCGGAAAGTTCTCGC
The DNA here is from genome assembly GCF_046764895.1 of Nocardia sp. CWNU-33. Taxonomy (NCBI): domain Bacteria; kingdom Bacillati; phylum Actinomycetota; class Actinomycetes; order Mycobacteriales; family Nocardiaceae; genus Nocardia; species Nocardia sp. CWNU-33. The sequence continues at coordinate 10,637 of NZ_JBKOQN010000021.1, forward strand.
CGCAGCTGCAGGCGCGGTTCGACATCGTCAGCATTGATCCGCGCGGGGTCAAGCGCAGCCATTCGGTGCAGTGCGATTCCGGACTCGCAGCGAGCCGCCCGAACATGGTGCCGGACACCGGCGGGCGGTTCGACGATATTCATTCGTACACACGAGATCTCGCGGAAAGCTGCCGCCAGTACACCGGGCCGCTGATCGATCATCTCGATGCGGCGAGCGTCGCACGGGATGTCGAGGCGCTGCGGTCGGCGCTCGGCGAGGATCAGCTCACGCTCTACAGCCGCTCCTACGGCACCATGCCGGCGCAGGCGTACGCGGAGCTGTTCCCGAAGCAGTTGCGTGCCTCGCTGATGGACAGCGTGGACGATCACAGCTTGGACGGTCGCGGGTTCCTGGCCAGCGAAGCACGTGCGGGCCAAGACACTTTCAATGAATTCGCATCCTGGTGTATGCGCGACGAGCAGTGCGTCCTGCACGGCGTCGACACCCACCGCGTCTATGGCAAGCTTTTCGCCAGCGCCGAGCGCGGCGAACTGCGAGATGCGGAAAAGCCCGACACCCCGCTGGGCCCACTCGAATTGAGCCGCAAGGTCACCCAGCGACTCTATGCGCCCGAATGGCCGCGACTGGCGACCGAACTTCGAACACTGACCGACCAACCGGCCGGCCTCCCGATGCCGATTGCCCCAATCGAGCGGTCCGGCAAGCCGACGACAATGCCGGAGATCATCCTGTGCTCCGACTGGCGCTTCGACATCACCGATCACAACGACTGGCTGAGCCTCTGGCGCGAACAGAATGCCAACACCCCCACCCTGCGCGCCCATTTCGCCTGGGCCGCAGGCACTCTCTGCTCCGGCTGGCCGACCCCACCGCAGAACCCACAACACCGCCCGCAGATCGAAGACGGCCCACCGATCCTGATCGTCAACTCCTTGCACGACCCCGCAACCCCCCACGAATGGGCAACCCAGGTAGCCGCCCGAACCCCACGCGCAACCCTCCTGACCTACACCGGCTGGGGCCACGGCGTCTACAACCGCACCCCCTGCACCACCACCGCGGCCGACCAATTCCTGACCACCCTGACATTGCCGAGTACACCTAGCTGCACGCCCGCCTGACCTGGTAGATACCGCGAACCTCGTCCAGTTCGGTTCGCAAACACGAATCGGAGACTCGAATCGGTTCGCGTTCGTCCTGGATGGCGGCCGAGCAGGAGATCGTGGTCATGGCGTTGGCTGCACTCAGCGAATTCGACCACGTTCCCCGCCCCGTCGTAGGGGCGGCGTTCACTTCTGGGGTCGGCAACAGCGGGCGGGCGCGGGTACCCGACCCAACGATCGATCGGCCAGTTGTCGGCGCCGCTCGCTACAGTCACGCGGTGGCGATAGCGCGGTACTCGTTCTCGGCGGAGGTCTGGGAACACAGTGGGCAGGGGTCGTGGCATTTCGTGAATCTGCCCGAGAGCATCGCCGATGAGATCGAGGAGAGGTACTCGTACCGGGCGGGTGGGTTCGGCGCGGTGAAGGTGGAGGTGACCATCGGCGGTAGCCGTTGGTCGACCTCGCTGTTCCCGGACAAGTCCCGGGCCACCTACGTGCTTCCGGTGAAGAAGCCGGTGCGGATCGCCGAGCAGCTCTCGGCCGGATCCGAGGCGCACATCGAGCTCGTCGTCATCCTCTGATCCGCGCACCGGCTCGACTCATGATCGGGTCAGTGCTGTGCGAGGCATTCGCTGACGATCTTGCCGGTGGCCTGGCGGGCCTTGTCGGCGTCTTCCTTGCTCATACCGAGGGTTGTCGGGTCGACAACCTTGGTGTCGTACTCGCTGCCTGTCATCTTGCGCAGGCCCTCCTGTGAAATACCCTGCTCCACATAGAGCTTTGCCGCGCATTCGGCAAGCTTCGGGTCCTGCAGGCCCTTGTCCTGCAGCGACTTCGAGAGATCTGCCTGGGTTATCGCGGTCGGCGCCGCGTCCGTGTCGTTACCGCACGCCGCCAGCATCGGCAGCGCGACAGCCGCCGCGGCGATCAGGAAAATCCGCACCTGACTCCTCTTCTCAGTAAGCTTGTGACATTAGGGCGGCCACTTGGTAGACGCCGCAACGATAATGCCGCACCGAGGCCCCGGTGGCCGCTCGAGCCGAAATTCCCGGCCCGGGGAAGCAGTCACAGATCCATGGCCGCCCGCAATGCGGTGTCCAGCCGTTCGAGCTCTTCGGTTTCCATTTCATCGACTCGCTCGGCGAGCCAGCCACGGTAGATGCGACCGATATTGCCCGCGTGCACCCACCCGTGCCGCGATACCGGCACCGCGAGGATGTCCTGCGGATCCTGATCGAGTATCTCGGCGGCGATCAGCCACTGCCTGGTCGACTCGTTGATGCCATCGCTACTGATGAGCACAACGGTGCGGCGCCGCGGCGGCGAACCATGGGGGTAGTAGGTCCACAGTTCACCCCTGCGCACGCATCGCCTCCTCGGCGGCGGCCAGCTCCGCCTCGTCCGCCGCAGCATCGGCCGTCACATCCAGCACCGGACCGACTCCCGTGCGAACGGCTTCGCGGCGCGCTGCCTTCGATATCCACGCCGAGGGCGACATACCGGCTCTGGCCGCGGCCTGTTCGGCGAATGACCAGGCGGCCTCGTCCAGCGAAAGGGTGACCTTACGCGTTGCCATACCTTTTATCGTACCGACCCGAGCCCGTTTCGGCTCGTCATCGACGAGTGCAGTTTGCGCTGCAACCGGGATCCTATGGCGACGCCGATACAAACTGATGGCCGGTGACTGCTGTTAGTGTGATCGCATTCGGCCGATCGCGAAGAACTGGGGATCACGAGGATGACGACGCTGAATCACCACCGGGTCGGCGCCGGGGAACCGCTGGTCCTCGTGCACGGGATCGGCAGCAGGTGGCAGGTGTGGGAACCGATCATCGACAACCTCGCCGAATCTTTCGAGGTCATCGCCGTCGACCTGCCCGGGTTCGCCGGTTCCGCGCCGCTGGCGCACACCACTGTCGACACACTCACCGATGCGCTGGCCGATTTCCTCAGCGCCCAAGGCATCCAACGGCCGCACCTCGCAGGCAACTCGATGGGCGGGCTCATCACGCTGAACCTCGGCGCCCGCGGGCTTGCTCGATCGGTGACCGCCTTCTCCCCGATCGGATTCTGGGAGACCGCGGGCCGTGTCTGGTGCCAGCAGGCACTCGGCAAGTCCAAAGCGCTGGCGGGCCCGCTCGGATCCGCATTGCCGACAATCCTCGGGACCGCCGCAGGCCGGACCGCCTTTCTCGGCCTCGTCTTCGGCAAGCCGTGGGCGGTGTCCGCTCAGATCGCCATCGACACCGCGGGCGGTGCGATCGACGCCCCCGCCTTCGACGACGCACTCGCCTCTTTCGCCGAGGCGCAACTGCACGAAATCGGCAGTCTCGCAGACATTCCCGTCACGATCGCATGGGGCAATCGCGACATCCTGCTGACCTACGCCACGCAGAGCCGCCGCGCCCGCGCGGCATTGCCGAACGCCGGGCACGTCACCCTGCACGGCAGCGGGCACATCCCGTTCTACGACGACCCGGCCGCCTGCGCGAAGGTGCTGCGGGACACGATCGCCGGTTGCCCGTAGCGCCCTATCGGTCCGACCGTGGTGCGGTGAGGGTGCTCGGCTCCGCCGTACCGAGCAGGATGCACACCGCATTTCGCCAGCGGTGCTGGATGATTCGGTTCCGATCGAGATCACCGGTCAGCAGCGCACGCAGCGCGAGCCCGGTCATGATCTCGATGGTGAATTCGGTGATCGTCGGCACCCGGGGATCGTCGGGGAACTCCGCGCGGAAGAGGTCGCGAATGCTGTTGTGCATCAGATCGAACAAGCGGTGCTCCAGCGGCAGGAAGGCCGCGAGCAGTTCCGGATCGGTGCGGGCGCCGACCCACATTTCCAGCGCGGCCAGGAAGGTCGGGCCGCTGAGCATCCGCATGGTCAGCTCGACTGCCGTCTCCAGCCGATCGGATTCGGCGGGTATCGCCTCGAATTCCCTTGTCAGCTGGAGGAATCGACGCTGAGCAACATGCTCGACAGCACCGGCGAGCAGATCCGCCCTGGTCGGAAAATAGTGCTGCAGCGTGCCGCGCGGGACACCGGCCCGCTTCTGCACTTCGAGTGTGGTCGTGCCCGCATAGCCGACCGCGACCAGGCTCTCCACCGCCGCGTCCAGGAGGCGGGTGCGCATGCGTGCCCTGCGCTGCGCCTGCGTCTCCCGGACGCGTTCGGTCATGGTGTCAGCGTCCCTGCCACTGCGGTTCACGCTTCTGCGCGAAGGCCAGTGCACCCTCGGCAGCATCCTTGGAAAACAGTGCGGGCAAAGCGATTTCGCCCTGCTTGGCGAAACCCTCCGCGAGGCTCCAGTCCGGCGACTCGTCGATGATCCGCTTGCTCGCGACGACCGAGAGCGGTGCGGCCGCAACAATTTCCGCCGCCAACGCCAACGCACCCGCCAACGCGCCACCGGGTTCGGTGACCCGGTTGACCAGCCCGAGCTGGTAGAGCCGCTCGGCGCCGATCCGGCCGCCGGTCAACGCGAGCTCGGCGGCCATCGGCCGCGGCAGGCGCTGGGTCAGGCGCAGCACACCGCCACCCGCGGCGACAAGACCGCGCTTCACCTCCGGAATGCCGAACTGCGCGTCGCTCGCCGCGACAATCAGATCACCGGCGAGCGCCAACTCGAAACCACCGGCGAGCGCGAACCCCTCGACCGCCGAAATCATCGGTTTGACAGGTGGTTTCGCGGCGATGCCGAGCGGACCACGGCGCTGTGTCATCGGCATCTCGCCCTTGGCGGCCGCAACGAGATCCATTCCGGCGCTGAATGTTGCGCCCGCACCGGTGAGCACGAGCACGCGGGCGGAATCGTCGGCCTCGAACTCGTCGACGGCGGCCTCGATGGCCTGTGCGGTGGCCAGGTTGATGGCGTTGCGGGCCTCGGGACGGTTGACGGTCAGCAGCGTGATGGCATCGCGCCGTTCGACAAGGATCAGGTCGGTCATCGGGCGGTCCTCTCGGTGAGCAGGGTGAGCTGGTGTGCGGCTGTGATGTCGACGGCGACGCCGAGCGGATCGCCGTCGGTGAACGCCGCGATGGTCTCGGCATCGGACACCCGCAACAGTATGCGTGCGCCCTCGGGGTTGAGCGCGCTGATCACCACGGCCTCCGGCTCGTCGGCACGGTCGGGCCCACTGCCCTTGCGATAGGCGACGGTGTAGGACTCGACGACGGCGGGCCCGGTGTAGCCGGGCGCTGTATCACGCCGTGCGACAGGCACTTCTGCCTCGACGGCCCGAAACAGTCGCGCGGGCGGGCGCGCCGAGTACACGCCGACACCGTGTTTGGTGATGTACCAACCCAGAGCGGTCGCCAGACCGTAGGACCCGGAGTCCGCGCGCAGCAGGCCGACCAGTGTCACGAGGGCATGGGTGGTGTAGTTGTTGCCCGGCCCGCCGCCGAAGGTGAGTCCGCCGGTGACCGAGAGCGGCCGGGCGGGATCGTCGATCGGCAGACCGAGCGCCTCGGCCGCGACCTGCACCGCAACCGGGAAGCAGGAGTACAGGTCGAGGTGCGCCACCTCGTCGATGGCGATGCCTGCGGCTGCTAATGCGGCCTGCCCGGCAGCGGCGATGGCCGGCGAGGCGGCCAGATCCGCCCGCTCCGAGACGAACCATTCATCGGTGGCCGTCGCGCCACCGTGCGGGAAGACCCAGCGGTCGTGCGGGACGCCCGCCGCGTCGGCAGCGGCGGCGCTGCACACGATCAGACCGGCGCCTTGATCCACGGACAGATTCGCGACGAGCAGCTTCGGATACGGGGTCGACACCAGCCGGTTGGCCGGGCTCGGCGTCACCAACTCCGCGATCGAATGCTCGGTGGGCTGCCAGGCATACGGGTTTCGCGCCGCCACCCCGGACAGCCGCGACCACAGCCCGCCGATCCGCTCCCGATGCTCCTGTTCGCTCAGGCCGAGCCGTCCGCGCAGGGCAGTTTCCATCAGTGCATAGAAATAGACCGGGCCCCACAGTCCGGCCGCGGTCTCCATTTCGGTGTTGGGTCCGCGCTCGGAGCCGATGACGTCCGTCGGTCGCGCACCTTCGGGCTGCTCGGGCCAGTCGAGCGTGCCGCCGCCGCGGGTCGCGACGTTCCAGGAGGCGACCGCCTCTGCTCCGGTGAGCAGCGCGACGTCGGAGTTCCCGTCGGCGATCGCCTGCGCGACGGCGTTGAGCAGCCGTAGCGGCGCGTCGCCACCGAACCGTGCGGATTGCACCGTCCGCTTCGGGGCAGCGCCGAGTTCCGCGGCGACGAGTGCGCCGAGGTCCGGGTAGGGACGACTGACCGGTGCCGCCGTGGCGATCAGGTCGGCCGCTCGGAGCAGTCGGTCGCCCGTGCCGCTGTCGGATCCCGCTCGACGCAGGGATTCGGCGGCGAGTTCGACAGGTCCGGGCAGTCCCGGTTCACCCGGCCGGTGCACGACCTGCCCGGCGCCGACGAGCACCGGCGTTCGGGGGTCCATTCCCGCTGGCAGCATGTGTTCCTCCGCATCACGCTCCAGTTACCGTCAACATTGACGGTAACTACAGTTTCGATTAGAGCAGGTGGCACCCTGGGCAGGCAATGGCCGACGACGCGAACTGACCCGCGGGTAAGATTCGAGAATGGGCACTGACATCGCACTGCGGTTCGACGGCGATCGCGCCTACGTCACGCTGGACCGACCCGACAAGCACAACGGCCTCACCATCGAGATGCTGCGCGGGCTGGCCGATGCCGCACACACCATCGCCGACCGCAAAGACCTCCGGGCGGTCATCCTGTCCGGCAACGGCCCGAGCTTCAGCAGCGGCCTCGATGTCGCCCAGGCCACCAACGACCCACTGGCCGTCGCACGCAGCTTCGTCCCGCTACCCTGGCGCGGCACCAACACCTTCCAGGAAGCCTGCTGGGCATGGCGTCGACTCCAGGTCCCGGTGATCGCAGCGGTGCACGGGCGCTGCTACGGCGGCGGCCTGCAGCTCGCATTGGCCGCGGACGTCCGATTCGCTACGCCGGACGCGGAATTCTCGGTGATGGAAGCCAAGCACGGCCTGGTGCCGGATATGACCGGCGCCGCGACGCTGTCGCGCCTGATCGGCATCGACAAGGCGCTGCTGCTGACCATGACCGCCGACCTCGTCGACGCCGCCTACGCCGAGCGCATCGGCCTGATCACCGAGGTCACTGTGGACCCGGTTGCGACCGCGGAAGAACTCGCCGACCGCATCGCGACCCGCTCCCCGCACGCCGTCGCAGGAGCCAAGCGGCTGTTCGATCGGTCCTGGCAGGCTTCCGCACGCCGCACCTTCGCGATCGAGCGGGCCATTCAGCTGCCGCTGATCGTGCGGAAGGCGACCTCCCAGGCCGACAAACCACCGAAGTAGTCGTCAGCTTTCACCAATCAATGGCACAACCCCACCAATTCCTCTGGATTGGCTGTTAGCATTTTCCAACGATTTGCCAGCCAGTCGAAATGTGCCTCGAAACACACGACGGGGGTCGATGCATCGAGCACGCTTCGGCGAGAAACCGGAGGGCTCAAAGACTTTGACCAAAACCGGATCCATCCTGCTGTCCGCGCTGGCGGGTGCCACGGCCTTGCTCCTCACAGCGACTACCCCAGCCTCGGCAAACCCAAACGCAATCAACCCGTTTCCCGTGCTCAACGGCTCAAATGGGCTACCCAACCTGACTGGACGGACTCAGGCCGTTTTCCAGGTGACCGGCATGGCCAGCCCGAACAACACCCAGAGCTACAACGTGCTCGGCACCGATCTCGGCATCATGTGGGACAACGGAAGCGGCGAAATGCTGACCGCGTTCGGCGACACTGCCGGACTCGGTTTCCCCAATTTGCTCGCCGGTAGCGTGTGGGCATGGCGCAGCAATATTCTCGTGCGCAGCCATACTCAGGACCCGGCCAACGGCATATTCTTCGACAGTGTCGTGCGGGATGTATTCGGGCAGGCGCGCGACCTTATCCCCAGCCCCAAGATTCCTTTCATCGAGATAAGCCGCATCCCCACCGCGGGCATCGCGGTCAACGACGTCCAGTACATGAGCCTCATGTCGGTGCACAGCTGGGATGACGTCGGGCAGTGGACCACGAACTACTCCGGCCTCGCCGCCTCCGGCGACAATGGCGAGACGTGGGCCGAGCTGCCGGAGACCCGCAGGCCCAATGAAGGGGCCAACGCCAACTTCCAGATGAACGCCTTCATGAAAGACGGCGGGTATGTCTACGAATACGGCACCCGCTCCGGGCGCAACCGTGCGGCGTTCGTCGCCCGCGTGCGGGCCAACGACATCGCCAACCTCGCCGAATACGAGTACTGGGATGGCGAGCGCTGGAAGAAGGACGACGTCAACGCGGCCGCGCCGATCATGTTCGGCGTCGGCGAGCTGTCGGTCATGTACAACCAGTACCTCGGCCAGTACCTCGCGCTGACGACAGATCCGTTCAATTCGGTGGTGATGCGCCGCGCACCATCACCGTCGGGTCCGTGGAGTGATCCCGAGGTGTTGATCGACACCAGGGAACTGCCTTCCGCGTACGCGCCGTCGATCTTCCCGTACCAGACCGGTCGTGACCTGTACTTCCTCACGACGGTCCACAGCCAGTACAACGTGATCCTGATGCGCACCACGTTGTGACCACGGCCCGCGCGTCGGCGCGGGTAGTCCGATGGCTCCGCGTCTGGATCGGACGCAACGCTCGACATAAGCCGGGGTCCAGCAATGGATCCCGGCTTCGCTGTCACACAGCCCTCAGTGCGCGCCTTGACCTCGAGTGGAATTAAGGTATGAGGCTTGCGGCATGACGACTACCGCTCCCGCATCCGATGCCAGCGCATCCGCCGAGACTTCCGCAGTGCGTGACTGGTTGCGCGCCAATGCCCATCCGGTGACCGGTACCGACGCCGACTACCGTGGCACCGACCTCGAACCATTGACCGACCGGCTCGCTGCCGCGACAGTGGTCGGGCTCGGCGAATCGATGCGTTCGACGTGCTGATCCACATTCGGGAAACCACGCCGCTGCGCTGGCTGCCGGAGTTCGCACCGTCGAAATGACCCGGCCCGCGTGCACAACGCTGCGAGCCGGCCGCAGCCGGTCCATAGACTGACGGGTATGGAGGCGGCCGATTGGGACGCGCGGTATGCGCAAGGTGAATTGGTCTGGGGCGCACCGCCGAACAGCACGGTGGTCGAGCACGTCTATGGGCTGGAGCGACGCACCCCGCTGCAGCCCGACACCCCGGACGGCGATGCACCGATGCTGCCGCGCGCCCTCGACCTCGCCTGCGGCGAGGGTCGAAACGCATTGTGGCTGGCCACGCACGGCTGGCAGGTGCACGCGGTCGACTACTCGCAGGTGGGGGTCGACAAAGGCCGCACCGTCGCGACCCGCTTGTCGCGCTCCGTGCGCAGCCGCATCACCTGGCAGTGCGCCGACGTCACCGACCTCGACGCGGCGGGTATCACCGGCCCGTACGAGCTGGTCCTGCTGGTCTTCCTGCACCTGCCCGCCGAGCAGCGCCGCACCCTGCTCCGTCGCTGTGCCGACCTGCTCGCCCCCGAGGGCACCCTGCTGATCCTCGGGCACGACACCACCAATCTCACCGACGGTTACGGCGGTCCTCAGGACCTGTCCATCCTCTTCACTCCCGAAGACATCGTCGCCGACCTCGGCCCGAAATCCGAACACCTCCAGGTCCGCATCGCCGACCGCGTCCTGCGCCCCACTGAAGAACGCGATGCCATCGATGCACTGGTCGTCGCGACCAGATCGGCAGCAATACCCGACCAGCCAGCACTGGAATCCCCGACCGTCGAGTGACCGACGATCCACCTGCGCCGCGCTCAGCAGGCGCGGTTGCGCTCTGCTCGGCTCACCGGTCCGCGAGCAGAATTGCCAGTAGCCCGTCCGGTGCGTCACGCATGATGTTGTGCTTGCTGTCCAGCGCGTGGGTCTGCCACCGCGCGTCTGCACGCAATCGCTCGTAGAAGCCGGTGAACGGTGACTGGCCGTCCCAGCTCGCCGCGTACACATAGTCCCGGCGGCGTGCGGCGATGTTGCCGGTCAACCGAATTGATTGCAGCAGCGAGGCGAGCGGATGCCCCGTCGCGCGGGGATCGAAGAATGGCAGTGGCCGCACCGCATAGCCGGTCTCCGCGACATCCAGGTACCACTGCCGTTCTCGGTCGGAGACCAGACTCCACATGGAATCGCCTGCCGACGGCACGACGGCGTCCAGATAGACCAGCGAGTCCACCCGCTCCGGCACGCGGTCGGCGGCGCCGGTGATCACCATCCCGCCGTAGCTGTGGCCGACCAATACCGCGTCTTCGATTTCCTCGGCTTCCAGCAGGCCAACCACGTCCTGGATGTGAGTTTCGAGGTTCACCGCGGTGTTCAGCAGATGACTGCGCTCGGCGAGCCCGGTCAGGGTCAGCGGATAGGCCCGATGACCTTGCTGTCGCAGCTGCGCGGTGATCGGCTCGTAGGTCCAGCCACCGTGGCACATGCCGGGAATGAGAACGTAGGTCGCCAAAGTCGTGCTCCCTGGATCGCGTGTCGAGTGTCGCCGCGTCGATCGGCAGGCAAGCGCACTACCGACATCGACCCGAGCGCTTTTCAGCGTCACCGAGCCAAAATCAGAAGTCCAACAGATAGTTCTGCTCAGAACCAGAAGCAGTGGTTATCAGACTGCGCGTCCGGCCCATCGCCGCAGCGGCGGCGTCACGATGTCGGCGATCTCGGCGAAGCCGCTGCGGAACGAATGCGGTTGTCCAGCAATGGTTTCCACCAGCGTCGCGTCGGCGGCATCGGGCACGCCGAACGGGTCGCGCGCACCGTTGATCACCACTACCTCGATGTCGCCGGTCGACCGCAGCTCCTCGACGCGGGTGTTCTCCGGCTTTCCTGGGGGATGCAGCGGAAAGGACAGTGCGATCACCCCGCTTGCCCCTGCGGCGGTCGCGGTGCGGCAGGCCACCCGGGCGCCATTGCTGCGACCACCCTGGATCAGCGGGACCTTCGCGACCCGCTTACGCAGGTCCGCGACGATCTCGAGCCAGGCTTCGTCCTGCTTCACCGCCGAGCCCGGCGCACGTCGTCCCGCGACCCGATAGGGCTGCACGACCCTGGCCACCGCGCCGCCGAGCTCGAGCGCACGATCGCGCACCGTGAGCAGGTCTTTCGCGTCGACGCCACCTCCAGAGCCGTGCGTGAGCAGCAGCAGGAAGGCAGGGGTGCGCGGCTTGTCGAGCTCGATCTCGGCAGGCCCTGCGCTCGTCTCGATTCGCACACCCAACGGTAGCGCTCCAGCAATCAGGAAACATCGAGCGCAACAGGGCTTTCGTTCGGCAGTCGAGCCAGGTCGGCAACCCGCCTCTTACTCGAGCCGCGGTGGCGCGGCAACGCCTTCCGGTGTTTACCGCGTCACATTGCCCGCTCGAGCCTTTGCCTCCCCATTACCGGCCGGTAATATGTTTCATAAGTTACCCGCGAGTAGCATGCGGAAACCCGGATGGCTACCCGGTGGCGACAACGGGCGGGAACGGCAAGCAACCGACCGCACCAACTCAACGGAGAGTGAGTAGACAGACATGGGCCACTACAAGAGCAACGTCCGCGACCTGGAGTTCAACCTCTTCGAGGTACTCGGCCTCGGTGCGCTCCTCGACGGCGAAGCATACGGCGATCTCGACTCCGAGACCGTCAAGGAGATGCTCAACGAGGTGCGTCGCCTGGCCGAGGGTCCGCTGGCCGACTCGTTCGTCGACGGTGACCGCAACCCGCCGACCTTCGACCCCGCGACCCACACCGTCACTCTCCCCGAGTCCTTCAAGAAGTCCTACCGCGCGCTCGAAGACGCGGGCTGGGCCAAGGTCGGCGTCCGTGAGGAGCTGGGCGGCCTCGGCGCGCCGAGCGCCGTCACCTGGGCGCTGGGCGAAATGATCCTCGGCGCCAACCCGCCTGCCCAGATGTACGCAGCGGGCGCGGGCTTCGCGCAGGTCTTCTACAACAACGGCACCGATGAGCAGAAGAAGTGGGCTCAGATCATCGCCGACCGCAACTGGGGCGCCACCATGGTGCTGACCGAGCCGGATGCCGGCTCCGACGTCGGCGCGGGCCGCACCAAGGCGATCGAGCAGGAAGACGGCACCTGGCACATCGAGGGCGTCAAGCGCTTCATCACCTCGGGTGACTCCGACGACCTGTTCGAGAACATCATGCACCTGGTGCTGGCCCGCCCCGAGGGCGCAGGGCCGGGCACCAAGGGTCTTTCGCTGTTCTACGTGCCGAAGTTCCACTTCGACTTCGAGACCGAGACCATCGGCGACCGCAACGGTGCCTTCGTCACCAATGTCGAGCACAAGATGGGCATCAAGGTTTCGGCCACCTGTGAGGTCACCTTCGGCGGCCACGGCATCCCCGCCAAGGGCTGGCTGGTCGGCGAGGTGCACAACGGCATCGCGCAGATGTTCGACGTCATCGAGAACGCGCGCATGATGGTGGGCACCAAGGCCATCGCGACCCTCTCGACCGGTTACCTCAACGCGCTCGACTACGCCAAGCAGCGCGTTCAGGGTGCGGACCTGACCCAGATGACCGACAAGGCCGCTCCCCGCGTCACCATTACCCACCACCCGGACGTGCGTCGTTCGCTGGCCATGCAGAAGGCATACGCCGAGGGCCTGCGCGCCATCTACCTCTACACCGCCGCACACCAGGATGCCGATATCGCGCAGCTGGTTTCCGGCGCCGACGAGGACGTGGCCTTCCGCGTCAACGATCTGCTGCTGCCGATCGTCAAGGGTGTCGGCTCCGAGCGGGCCTACCAGTACCTGACCGAATCGCTGCAGACCTTCGGTGGCTCCGGCTTCCTGCAGGACTACCCGATCGAGCAGTACATCCGCGACGCGAAGATCGACTCGCTGTACGAGGGCACCACCGCCATCCAGGCGCAGGACTTCTTCTTCCGCAAGATCGCCCGTGACCGCGGCGTCGCGCTGGCCCACGTGGCCGGCCAGGTGCAGAAGTTCATCGAGTCGGAAGCAGGCAACGGTCGCCTGAAGGCCGAGCGCAAGCTGCTCGCCACCGCGCTGGAGGACGTGCAGGCCATGGCGGCCACGCTCACCGGCCACCTGATGGGCGCGCAGGCCGACCAGACGGAGCTCTACAAGGTCGGTCTCGGCTCGGTGCGCTTCCTGCTCGCCGTCGGTGACCTGCTCATCGGCTGGCAGCTGCTGCGTCACGCCGAGGTTGCCATCAAGGCCCTCGACAATGGCGCCACCGGTGCCGACGAGGCGTTCTACACCGGCAAGGTCGGTGTCGCGCAGTTCTTCGCCCGCAACGTGCTGCCGGAGCTGACCGCCACCCGCGCCATCCTGTCGAACCTGGACAACGACATCATGGAGCTCGACGAAGCGGCGTTCTAATGCGGTAGCTGACTGCCATCACACACCGAACACAACACAGCGGCCCGGATTCTCCGGGCCGCTGTGCTTTTCGCTGTGTGCGCTAGCCGATCCGGTCTGCATGCTCTCGTGGTTATCGCGTGACCATTCGACCAGCCCGAAGATCGGGAGGGATAGGCTCTGGCCGCGCTCGGTCAGCGCGTATTCGACCTGTGGCGGATAGGTCGGCAGCCGGCACAACACCGGCCGCCGGATATCCGACGCGACAGCGGGCACAATGATCGGGCAAGCCGCGCGTGTGCCGACGAAGGGACCGTTTGGATGAACCGCTCGCTGCCCGCTCTTGCCAGAATCGGCGTACTCGCCGTCGCATTCGCTGTCGGGTTCGCGGGTCCGGCCTGCGCCGATCCGAACAATGTCAATCCGATTCCGGGGCTCAACGGCCAGCCGCGCGGACTACCGCGGCTGCCGGGTCCGGCCCAGGCGATCTTCCAGGTGACCGGAATCGATAGCCCCAATCACACCCAGAACGTCAACGTGCTCGGGACCGATCTCGGCATCATGTGGGACGACGGCGGCGGCCGGATGATCACCGCCTTCGGTGACAGCGCCGGGCTCGGCGTGCCCAACCTGCTCGCGGGCAGCATCTGGGCTTGGAACAGCAACGTCCTGTTCCGCAGCACCACCAAGGACCCGGCCAACGGCATCATCTTCGACAGCGTGGTGCCCAACCCGCTGCCGAGCCCGAAGATTCCGGGCATCGAGATCAGCTTCATTCCGACCGCGGGCATCTCGGTGGGCGGCGTGCAGTTCATGAGCATGATGTCGGTGCGCGAATGGGGCGACCACGGCAAGTGGGCCACCAACTTCTCCACCCTCGCTGCCTCCGGCGACGGCGGCCAGACCTGGGCCCAGCTGACCAACACCCGGCGCGCGAATGTGGACGGCCACGAAAAGTTTCAGCAAAACGCCTTCTTGAAGGACGCGGGATATATCTACCGCTACGGCACGCCCGGTGGCCGCAACAACCCCGGATTCGTCTCCAGGGCAAAGGAAGCCGATATCGCGAATATCGACGGCTATGAATACTGGGACGGCGGCGCATGGCAGCCCGGTGACGCGAAGACCGCGGCGCCGATCGTCGGGGATGTCGCCGAGCTGTCGGTGATGTGGAACGATTATCTCGGCAAGTTCGTCATGCTCACCACCGACCCGGCCAATTCCGTTGTCATGCGCACCGCGTCGGCTCCACAGGGCCCATGGGGCGATCCGCAGGTGCTCGTGAGCGGGCCATCATTACCGACTGCCTACGCGCCCATGATCTTTCCGTACCAGACCGGGCGGGACCTCTACTTCATGCTGACCGTGCACACCCAATACAACGTGATCCTGCTGCGAACTCCATTGTGACGGATGGCGATACCACACAAGCGGCCCGGATTTCTCCGGGCCGCTTGTGGATCGACGCGCAATCGAGCGCTTATCAGCCTGCCGTAGCGGCGGTCGGCAGCGGCTTGACGCCACCCGAACCGGTCGCCAGCAGCTTCGCAAGACCGGCGGCGAGGTTGCCCGAGCCGGTGGGAGCCGGGACGGGGGCGGGGGTCTCGGCGGCGGCGATACCCGAACCAGCGAGGACGATACCGGCAGCGGCAACGGCGGCACCGAACAGACGAATCTTGCGCATGAAAACTCTTCTTCCTTATTCCTCATCCGACCGCGTTTGCGATCGTCTGCGCATTTCTATCACGGTAGATTTTCGATCAGGGTCGTGACTATGAACATCATGCAAACGGATAGTTACCAGTTCTGCACACGACCTGGTGGTTCGCTGCGAGGAGACGCAGCTCGCCGTCGGAACAAATAATCAGCGGCGGAAGAATACTGGTCACCGCCTCGTGGCTCGTGATATTGCGAACCGGCCCCGCGCCGATTAAGTCATCGGCCGCTCGGGAACCCGTGCGCAGCAGCAGGTTTCGAACGCAAGAAACAAGAATTGCCCCACCTCATGCGAGGTGGGGCAATTTCGGTATCGCGAATTACGGGGTCGTGGGAGTGGTGCCCGCCGAGCCGGACGCCAGCGCCTTGAGAAGTGCCGGAAGCAGCGCTGCCGAGCCGGTGCCGCCCGGGCTCGGCTCACCAGGGGCGACGGTGCCGATTTCCTGCAGGACGATGCCCTGGTCGACGGTGGCGGACGCCAGGCCCGAGCCCGCGCCGATCACAGCAGCAGCAGCAGCGATAAAGACGACACCGAACACGCGAAGCTTGCTCATTGAATATCTACCCCTAGAAATGTCTGTCGCCGATAACACGTTTGTTATCGACGAAAGATGTTCTATCACAACGCTTCAACTGCCAGCGAGCAGCTACGCGACCCTTCCGCCCGGCAAGAAGTTGCCACACCGTTGCGAGTCATTCGAAATGAAATCCACGGGAATCGGACTCGAGCCGAGCTACCGGGCGGTCCGCCCCGCACCCGCCCTCACAAACTTCACCGCCGACAAGTCATCCGGCGGGGCTGTAGCTGGCACGATGGCCGCACAGCATCGAGCACACGCCGAGATCGCACCAATGACCTTGCACAATGGGTCCATTGGGCGAATCTCGAGAAAACCGAGAAGCAAGCCCATAGAACTGTGGTGTACCCAGCTACCCACAAGTTATGTTGAGAAGTATTTCACAGGAATTATCTGTAACATTTCCGGACTCGCGGAGATGGTGAGGTGACTCGCCTTTATCCGCTCGAGCCGAACAGCCAACGCTCACTTGGTGATCGGCAGGCCATTCCCGTACAGCCCCGCCTCCGGAACTGTACGGGTAGCGCCGCCGCCCGCAACCTCAGGTCTCGTCCGGGCGGGAAGGCAGGCTCGAGGCGGCCTCCGCAGGTTCCTCGGCAACTCCCCCGGTGCCGACGCGCGAAGCCCGACCTACTCGCATTTGACGACAGGGATCGGGTCGTACTTCACGGTCCGAGTCGCACGTGAGACTTCCCGGCCGGTTTTGTGATCGGTGATGACGCGGGTATCGGACACGGTGAACCCGGGAGCGCCCTCGGAGGCGATGCAGTCCTTGCCCTTCGGGAGGGTGACCGTCTTGGGTTCGGTCGGCTTGTCTCGTTCGCCGGTGATGGACTCGACATCGACGGTCTTGGTGCCCCAGAGCCGGACCGTGACGTCGGAGTCGGTGGTGAGAGTCTCGATGTACACGCCGTTGGTGGTGCTGTTGCGGAAGCGCAGGTCGATGGCGCCGTCGAAGACGGTGGCCTCGCGAGCGGCGGGGTAGCGCGAGATGTAGTAGCTGTGCTCGGTGTGGCCCGCGTCCTCGAGGCCCGCGAAGTAGGAGGCGTTGTAGAGGGTGGTGGCGAATTGGCTGATCCCGCCGCCGACGGCGGTGCTCGGTCGACCGTGATCGATGATGCCGGATTCGACGTAGCCTTCGGCCGTGCCGCGCGGGCCGGTGAAGTCGTTGAGCGAGAACGTATCTCCAGGTTTGACGATGGCGCCGTTCACCTTCCGCGCGACCACCCGGATATTCACCCCGGAGGGGCCGCTGAAGCCGTTGGTCGTGAATTGGCCCATGACGTCGGTGACGCCGAGGCCCTGTGCGGCCTCGGTGGTGAGCTTGGGGTCGACCTTCTCGTAGACGGCGTGAGCGGTGCGTTCCTGTGGCATGACAACGAGATTCGGCAGCTGCTCGAGCGTCTTCGGCCAGTTGATCTTGTCGCCGACAATCGCCGGAACGACCTTCGCCGCGCCACCGGCCATACTGAATGTCGCGTCCTTCGCCTCCACTTCGGAGGCGGCGAGCTGGGGCGCCAGCAAACCGGTCGCGAGCTCTTGGTTGAAGGTCGCAGCGAGTCCGCCATTCCCATCGGGCGCGAAAGACAAGATGGTCGCGATCTGCTCCGGCTCCAGCTTGGCCGCTGCACCGTTGCCCGCAAAGGTGATCGGTGCGCGCACTGCGGGCTCCGCGACCTCGTGCAATACCCGATCGACCGCTTCCGGACGGACGGTCATGGGCGCGGCCGTTTCCGGCAGATCGATCAGCGTGCCGTAGATCCAGTTGTCGATCAGCGCTGCGCGCGCCGCGGGCTCGTCGAGCACCCGCCCCGGCACCGGCGGCACAGCTACCGGTCTGCCACCCTCGAATCTGATGGTGCCTTCGACCGTCGGCCGGTCATGCACCCGCAACGCGGTGAGCTGACGATCCAGCGCCGAGTTGTCGACCACACTGGCGATCGGCACCGCGCGGGTGGTGAACAGTGATGTCAGCCTGGTGACCGGATTCAGCGGCTGCGAGCCGATGCGTTCCCAGGTGCTCGCCCAGTCCACTTCCAACCCCGCGGTGCTCGGCAGCAGCTTGGTCTGCATATCGGCGATCTGCACGGGCAGTTCGTGCCCGGAACGCGGGCCGAGCACTGCACGCAGCCTGGTGTCCGCGGTGGCGGTGTCGAGGCCGCCCACGCTGACGCCGGCGACCTCGACACCGCGCGGCACTTCCCCAGCGGACAACAGCAGGTCAGCCACATAGACAGATCCGGCCACCGCGATGAAGGCGCCGATCCCGATGCCGATCTTCTTGACGAGGGGCGCCTTCGGTGACCCGCTCACCTCGGGTTGCGACTGCGGCTGCGGTTCCTGGCGCCGAGACCAGCGCTCGGTAGCGGCTTCGCTGACCGGCGGGCGACGGGGTGGCTGCACCCTGGCGGTCGTCCGCAGGGGTTGGGTGGGCGTCGAGTCGTCAGCCCAGCCGGTGGACGCGTCCGGTAACGGAGAACGGGTCGATTCGAGGAGCTGACGCAGTCCGACTTCGCCGCTTTCGTGTCTGCCGTGACCGTCACGCCCGGCGCTCGATTCGCTCGTCACGAACCGTCCTCCCCGCTCGAGATGAAAAGGGACCTCGCACGGTTGCGAGTCTCCGCCAACCATAGTGGCCGCTACCGGCATGGTCCGCAGAGCACAGATCTGCAGCAAACCTTGCGCAAAGGGCCCACGGTAGAACATGGAAGGGCCCCGCGGAGTTGCCGGGTCGGGGGTCTGGCAACTACGCGGAGCCGATTGGAATATCGCCACCCCGAACCAGAGCGTTACACCCGCTGAACGCGACCGTGGCCGACCGGCGCGGGACAATCGACCAGGACAGGACTCTCGCTATCAGGGCTCGAATACACGAGGGAGATGGATGGGTATGCAGCTGGGAATGATCGGTCTAGGCCGGATGGGCGGCAATATCGTGCGCCGCATCGTCAAGGACGGGCACACCGCCGTCGGCTACGAACGCAAACCCGAGCGCATCGACGAACTGACTGCCGAGCTGGGCACTGCGAAATTCCAGGGCGCCACCGAACTGGCAGACTTCGTCGGCAAGCTGGAGACACCGCGCGTGGTCTGGGTGATGATCCCCGCAGGCGCCACCGGTGCGGTCATCGATCAACTGGCCGAGGTGCTCGAGCCGGGCGACATCATCATCGACGGCGGCAACAGCCGCTACCACGAGGACCTCGTACGCGCCGAGCAGTTGCGGCCCAAGGGAATTCACTACGTGGACATCGGCACCTCGGGGGGCGTCTTCGGCCTAGAGCGCGGCTTCTGCCTGATGATCGGCGGCGAGGCCGAACAGGTGAAGTACCTCGATCCACTCCTGAAATCCATCGCTCCCGGTGTCGAGGCCGCCGAGCGGACACCGGGCCGCACCGGCGAACCGTCCGCGGCCGAGCAGGGCTACCTGCACTGCGGCCCGGCCGGTGCGGGCCACTTCGTGAAGATGGTGCACAACGGCATCGAGTACGGCGCCATGCAGGCCTATACCGAGGGGCTGAACATCCTGCACAAAGCGAATATCGGCGCGAACCACGACGCTCGGTTCTCCGCCGAGGAGACGCCGCTCGAGCATCCCGAGTACTACCGGTACGCGATCGACATCCCCGAGGTCACCGAGGTGTGGCGGCGCGGCTCGGTAGTCGCCTCATGGTTGCTGGACCTGACCGCGGGCGCCCTTTACGCCGATCCGAACCTCGATTCGTTCGACGGCCGGGTCTCGGATTCGGGCGAGGGTCGGTGGACCCTCGACGCCGCGATCGACACCGGAGTCCCCGCGCCCGTCCTCGCGGCGTCGCTGTTCGCGCGATTCTCCTCGCGCGGCGAATCGCTGTACGCGGACAAGATGCTTTCGGCTATGCGTCAGGCCTTCGGCGGGCACAACGAGCTGCCGGAGCAGTAGCCGGTCGACGTCGCTGTCGAGCCGGTCGATGGTCTGCATACCGAAGAGGTCTAGCCCGGCCGGTGATCGGCACGTCCTGGCGTGGGTACGAAACAGACCGGCGATCGCAAGCCCGGCCGATTCGACCCGGAGTCCAGCGCCGTCTCCGCTACCACGGCCCCGGGGCAGGCAGACATTGCCGCCGGACACGGAGGGGCTATCCGAAACGTGCCGTCTCAGACACAATGAACCCGAGGGCGACATCCGCTACCGCGGTCCGGAAGGTGGGTTGACTTCATGGTCGAGAAACATGTGGTGCGCAACGGCGAGGTGGACATTGCCGTCTTCGAGCAGGGCAATCCGGCAGGCCCGACGGTCTTGCTGCTGCACGGCTGGCCCGATAGCCACCATCTGTGGAACAACGTCGTACCGGAACTCACCGAGCGATTCCGGGTGCTGAGCGTGGACAACCGCGGGCACGGCGAGTCGTCCAACCCACCCGGCACCAAGGCCATTTCGGTGGCGAATTTCGCGGCGGACTACGTCGCGGTGATCGAGGCGCTCGGCAATGGCGAGCCCGTCCACGTGCTCGCGCACGACTGGGGCAGCATCGCGATGTGGGAGGTGATCGCGCGGCCCGACGCCCAGCGACTTGTCGCGTCGTTCACTTCGGTCTCCGGTCCCAGCCTCGCGCACACCGCGAGTTGGGCACGCAGCAGGCTGGCCCGGCCGACACCGCGCAATATCGCGCTGCCGCTGGCACAACTGGGCTCGTTCGCCTATTCGGGCGTCTTCTCGCTGCCGGTGCTTCCGAAGGCGGTGATCGCGACAGGGATGAGCGAAGAGCGTTGGCGGACCTGGCTTTCCCGCACAGAGGGAGCCGCCCCCGACCAGATCCAGCTGGCCCCCACTTTCAAGCAGGACATGGCGAGTGGCCTGCGCATCTACCGATCGACCTGGGCCACCAATCCGCTGCGCAGCCGCGCGCAGCACACCTCGGTTCCGGTGCAGATCATTATCGGCACCCGCGATCCCGCGGTGCGGCAGTCGAGTTACTCCGATGAGGACCACTGGGTCGACGCGGTGTGGTTGCGCGTGGTGCAGGGCGGGCATTGGCTGCCGTTCTCCCATCCGCGACTACTCGCCTCGGCGGCCGTCGAATTGATCGACGCGATGGCAGGCGCGCCACAGTCGCGCGCCCTGCGGCGCGCGCGAATGGGTGTGCTGCGCAAGCCGTTCGAGGACCAACTGGTGGTGATCACCGGTGGCGGCAGCGGGATCGGGCGGGAAACCGCACTCGCCTTCGCCGAGGAAGGCGCGGAGATCGTGGTGTCGGATATCGACATCACCGCCGCCGAGGCGACCGTCGCGCTGATTTCCCGGTCGGACGGCCGCGCCCACGCCTATGAACTGGATGTCTCCGACGAAGCGGCAGTGCGCAAGCACGCCGACCGCGTGATCGCCGAGCACGGCGTGCCCGACGTGCTGATCAACAATGCGGGCATCGGCCAGGCCGGACGCTTCCTCGACACCTCCACCGAAGATTTCCAGCGCGTGCTGAATGTGAACCTCAACGGAGTCGTCAACGGCTGTCGCGCCTTCGCCGGTCACATGATCGAGCGCGGACTCGGCGGACACATCGTGAACCTCTCCAGCATGGCCGGTTATATGCCACAGCAGGGATTCACCGCCTACTCCACAAGCAAGGCAGCCGTTTTCATGTTCTCCGACTGCCTACGCGCCGAACTGGCAAAGCACAGCATCGGCGTCAGCACCATCTGCCCCGGCATCGTGCACACCAATATCGTGCGCAACACCAGGATGTCGGGCGTCTCGCCCGAAGAAGAGGCACGCAGGCAGCAACGGTACGACCGCCTCTACCAACGGCGCGGCTACGGACCGGAGAAAGTGGCCCGGCAGATCGTGCGAGCGGTGCAGAAGGACCGGCAAGTCGTTCCGGTGACGCCGGAAGCACGGGTGCAGTACATCGTCGGACGACTCGCCCCCGGCCTGGTCCGCTTCGCCGCCGCCCGCATCAGGCTGGTGCGCTGACACCACGGGGTTCGAATAACACCGACGGACCAACGCCACCATCGCGGCGCCCAAGTACGGCAGGCAGGCGCGGAGAGGCGCCAGGGCGCCGACTGAACCGGCATGATTTTGCCGATTCCGCTAACTCATCACACCAGATCGCCGGTTCGGCATTCCAACCGGCGAGATTCTGCCGAATTCTTTCGACCTCCGGTAGCGTCGGCCGCATCACTACAGATTCGGCAGAATCCTGCCGCCATCGGAGGCTGAATGGCAGCGATCATCAGCATCGGGCGGGCGATCCGAACAGCAAGACGCCGGCACCGATTGACTCAGGAGCAACTCGCGGAACTCGCAGGCACGTCGACTCGGACAGTTCGCGGGATCGAGCACGGGAGCGGATCGACAAGCATCGCAACCGTTGTCGCAGTGGCGGACGCCGTGGGTCTCACACTGGGGGTCATCAGTTGACCAGCTTCGAAGACCGAATCGCCCCGGGTCTGGTTCGGTTCGCCGCCGCGCACGGCAGTCTGGTGCCCTGACGCCAGCGGCGCGGCACACGGGTCCGGTCACCCTGGGACCGCGAGGACGCACTGCTTGCGATTCGCGCGCTACGCCGAATCGACTGAGCGGATCATGATGGGGCGGGTGCTATGTCATGATGCAAGGTCTGCGACAACAACCGAAGGAGACGATCGTGAGATTCGTGCGTGTCCTCGTTTTGCCCGCTGCGACGTTGCTGGCCGGTTCGGGGTTGATGCTTGCCGCAGCATCTCCGGCTCTGGGCGAAAGGTATGCAGACAGCGTTGCCGATTACACCTGCCCCAAGCCGGACGGGTACTTCGAGTATCCGAACGATCGAAGCAAATACATAGAGTGCAGAGGCAATACCGCGACCATTCAGTCATGTCCTTCGGGCCTGATCTGGAATCGCACTGGCGAGTACTGCGACTGGCCTGCCAGCGCGGGTGCGGCGGCTCGCCGAGAATGAGCGTCGCCGTATCCATGGAGAGACCAACGGAGCGCCAGAGAAAGCGCCAAACACGATGGACCCCAGTTGGTTTGGATATGACCGCACGCTCGAGTGACGTCGCGGCCGGGCGGTCCGGCATGGATACGACAAAAGGGGTATCCGATCGGGAAACCGACCGAATACCCCTCTCGTCGTGTACTCACTTTCAGCCGTCTCTACAGGACAACTGATTTCGTCAGCACATGGGTAACTCACCGGGTACCGGCGAACTCACCCATCACCTCTCCGCCGGCCGCCGACGCCACCCTCGCGGCACCCGAGTCCGGCCTGAAGACGCGGAGAGGCGGGTTAGCGCTCCAGGATGGCGACAACACCCTGGCCGCCCGCAGCACAGATGGAGATCAGCGCGCGGCCGGATCCCTTCTCCGCCAGCATCTTCGCGGTGGAGGCGACGATGCGGCCGCCGGTGGCGGCGAACGGGTGGCCCGCGGCGAGCGAGGAGCCGTTGACATTGAGCTTGCTGCGGTCGATCGAGCCGAGCGCGCCGTCGAGGCCGAGGCGCTCCTTGCAGTAGGCGTCGGACTCCCAGGCCTGCAGGGTCGCGAGCACCACGGAGGCGAAGGCCTCGTGGATTTCGTAGTAGTCGAAGTCCTGCAGAGTCAGGCCGTTGCGGGCCAGCATGCGGGGCACCGCGTAGGTCGGGGCCATCAGCAGGCCGTCGGGGCCGTGGATGTAATCGACGGCGGCGACCTCGCTGTCCACCAGGTGCGCGAGCACCGGCAGGTTGCGCTCGGCGGCCCATTCATCGCTGGACAGCAGCACCGCGGAGGCGCCGTCGGTCAGCGGGGTGGAGTTGCCCGCGGTCATAGTGGCCTCGCCCGCCTTCACACCGAAGACCGGCTTCAGGGTGGCCAGCTTCTCGACGGTCGAGCCGGGGCGCAGGTTGTCGTCGCGGGTCAGGCCGAGGAACGGGGTGATCAGGTCGTCGAAGAAGCCACGGTCGTAGGCGGCCGCCATGTTTTTGTGCGACAGGTAGGCCAGCTCGTCCTGCGCCTCGCGGGCGACGCCGAACTCCTTGGCGGTGATGGCGGCGTGCTCACCCATCGACAGCCCGGTGCGCGGCTCGGCGTTGCGCGGGATCTCGATGCCGAGCATGCCGGGACGCAGCTGGCCGACCAGCTTGAGCCGGTCCTTGTTGCTCTTGGCGCGGTTGGCGTCGAGCATCCACTCGCGCATGCCTTCGCTGACGCCGATCGGAGCGTCGGAGGTGGTGTCGGTGCCACCGCCGACACCCGCGTCGATGCGACCGGCCGCAATCGCATCACCGACGGTGACGATCGCCTGCAGACCGGTGCCGCAGGCGAGCTGCAGGTCGTGGGCCGGGGTGTAGGGGCTGAGCTTGCTGCCGAGCACGCTCTCGCGGATCATGCCGTGCTCGCCGACACGCTTGAGCACCGCGCCGCCGACGACCATGCCGAGGCGCTCGCCCTGCAGGTTGAACCGGCTGACAAGGCCGTCGAGCGCGGCAGTGAACATGTCCTGGTTGGAGGCGTGGGCATAGGCCTTGTCGGAGCGGGCGAACGGAATCCGGTTGCCGCCCACGATCGCAACCGGGCGTGGCGCCTTCTTGGCCGTGCTCTTCGCCGAACGGGCTTTGGTTGTCACTCGAGTCTCCAGGTCTCGTCGGGGTTGGCCGGCGCCCCGGTGCTCGCACGGAAATTTCCGCGCGGATCGGCGCACCGTCGCGTTGGTTTACTTTAAACTTACTCTGGAGTAAGTTTGTTGTCGACACCGTACCCCGCGCAAGTGCGTAATTTCGCCTGGGGACGTGCAGTGAACGAGCAGCACCGGTCGGCCGGCAGCCACCGGCGAGTCGAGCACACACACGACACAGAAAAGGGAGAAACAGTGGCAGCGAACAAGAGCAAGGGTGCTCCCAACCTCTACGGATCGTTCGTACACTCTGCCCCCGGACAGTTCCTGGCGAGCAAGCTGGGCCTGCCGCAGCCGCAGAGCCTGCGCCGCTACACCAAGGGCGAGCCGCCGCTGCCCGGCCCGGTGCTGCTCGGCGGCAAGGGCCGCGTCGCAGAGCCGGTGCGCACCCTGCTGTCGGACTACACCTTCGCCGACGCACCGAGCCAGGGCGCGAAGTACGGCGCGCTGGTCTTCGACGCCACCGGCATCGGCTCGATCGAGGACCTTTCGCAGCTCTACGAGTTCTTCCAGCCCGCCATGCGCAGTGTTGCCGCGTCGGGCCGCATCGTGGTGATCGGCACCACCCCCGAGCTCACTGCGAGCGTGGACGAGCAGATCGCCCAGCGCGCGCTGGAGGGCTTCACCCGCAGCATCGCCAAGGAACTGCTGCGCGGCGCCACTGCCCAGCTGGTGTACCTGCACCCGGAGGCGGCCCCGACCGCGACCGGCCTGGAATCCACCCTGCGCTTTCTGCTTTCGGCCAAGTCGGCGTTCGTCGACGGCCAGGTCATTCGGGTCGGCAAGGACGACGCGGCAGCGCCCGCCAGCTGGGATCGCCCGCTCGAGGGCAAGGTCGCCGTGGTCACCGGGGCGGCCCGCGGCATCGGCGCGACCATCGCCGAGGTGTTCGCCCGTGACGGCGCCACCGTGATCGTCGCCGACATCCCGGCCGCGGGCGAGGCGCTCTCGGCCACTGCCAACAAGGTCGGCGGCACCGCGCTCGCACTGGACGTCACCGCGCCCGACGCCGCGGAAAAGCTGGCCGAATTCGCCACCGAACGTTTCGGCGGCATCGACATCCTCGTGCACAACGCGGGCATCACCCGTGACAAGCTGCTCGCCAATATGGACGAGGGCCGCTGGAAATCGGTCATCAACGTGAACCTCGCTGCGCCGCACCGCATTACCGAGGGCCTGGTCGCCCGTGGCGCGCTCAAGGAAGGTGGCCGCGTGATCGACGTGTCCTCCATCGCGGGCATCGCGGGCAACCGCGGTCAGACCAACTACGGCGCCTCCAAGGCCGGTGTCATCGGCATGGTCAACGCCGAGGCGCCGAAGCTGGCCGAGAAGGGCATCACCATCAATGCGGTCGCGCCCGGCTTCATCGAGACCGCGATGACCGCCGCCATCCCGCTTGCGACCCGTGAGGCGGGCCGCCTGATGAGCTCGCTGCTGCAGGGCGGCGAGACCGTCGACGTGGCCGAGACCATCGCCTACTTTGCGAGCCCGGCGTCGAACGCGGTGAGCGGCAACGTGGTTCGGGTCTGCGGGCAGAGCCTGATCGGAGCATGATGGCACGGGCGCGAACAGGGCGGGAGAAGACGCAGTTGATCACACTTACCGAACCTCCGAAGAACAGCAGCCTGTTCGTCAAGGCCGCGCTCGGCGCGGTCCCGGTGCCGCTGGTCTCGGCACGCAAGTCCACCCTGCCGGATCGGACCGTCCGGCTCGAGGGTTTCAAGGTGGACCCGGACCACCTTGCCGCGTACTGCCGGGCGACCGGACTGCGGTTCAACGACTCGCTGCCGCTGACCTACCCATTCATCCTGAGCTTCCCGCTTGCCATGCGACTGGTGGTGGCGCGCGACTTTCCGTTCGTCGCGGTGGGTGCGGTGCACGCACAGAACCTGATCGAGCGCACCCGCGAGATCTCGGTGAGCGAGCCGCTGGACTTCACGACACACATCGAGAACCTGCGCGAGCACCCGAAGGGTCTGCTCGTCGATGCGGTGACCGAGGTCAACGTCGGCAGGGAGCTGGTGTGGCGTCAGGTCACCACCTTCCTGCACCAGCAGCGCACCTCATTGTCGGGTGGACCGAAGCCGGAGCCGAAGCCGGACGAGGTTCCGCCGCCGCCGCTGCGCACGATGCGGGTGGATCAGAAGACGATCACCCGGTACGCGTCCGCGTCCGGTGATCACAATCCGATCCACACTTCCGCGTTGGGCGCCAAGGCTTTCGGCTTCCCGAAGGCGATCGCGCACGGCATGTGGTCGGCGGCGAACATCCTCGGCAATATCGAGGGCCGCATCCCGGAGCAGACGACCTACGCGGTCAAGTTCGGCAAGCCGATTCTGCTGCCGTCCACGGTGAACGTGTACGCGGATCAGGTCGACGGCGGCTGGGATCTGGCGTTGCGCAACCCGAAGAAGGGTTACCCGCACCTGACTGCCACGCTGCGCTGAACAAAGTTGGAGCCGGAGCCGCACCTCGAATGCAGGTGCGGCTCCGGCTTTTCCGGCACGCTGTCGACGACAATGTCTCAGCAGTCGCAGCCGCAGTCACAGCAATTACCGCAGTCACAGCAATTGCCACAGCAATCACCACAATCGCAGCAGTTACCGCAGTCGCAATTCTTGATCCAGGCGTCTTTGCGCTGGCCGGAGCACGGGCTGGTGTGGTCGGCGCAGCAGGCGTAGCCGGTGCAGTAGACACCTAGGACCAAGGCGAGAGCTTCGCCTAGGCCGGGGCGGCGCGTCGGCGGGCGGTGCCCGGTGTTGGGCGGACCGGGGTACTGCAAGGTCACCTTGTCGCGGGATGCGTTGCAGGCGTTAGCAGTTGCGCCGACGCCGCGGCCCACCTTGCGCACCAGGGCGTGCAGCGGGTCCAGCAGCATCCAGCGGACGGTTGGCACCTGATCCAGCCCGGCCGCGGAGACGGCCGCGCGGACCTGCGAGTCCGATTGCCGCAGTAGGTCATAAGCCTCCGGCATGGTCGTTCCGGTGGCCGCGAGCGGGTTGAAGCGACCGCGCGTGCTGTCCGCATCGAAATCCTCGACAGCGTCGGCGAGATGCGCGATACGGCCGAAATGTCTACCTGCCTCGCGCAATGCGGCGATGTTCTCTGGACGGTCGGCAAGCACCGCGGTGTGCCCGAACAATTCCGAGGCACAGATCTGGGTCGGTGCGGTCAGCTGATCCAGGGTCGGCCGTGCGCGCATCGACTGTGCATCGCCCGCGCGACGTTCGAGTTCGACCTGCGAATCTATCGCGGCGACAAGAGGTTCCACGTTCAGCCCGATCAGGCTCGCCTGCGATCGTGCCCGCTCGGCCCACCGGCCGGAAACCTTGGTCATCGGCCGTCTGGTCAGCGCCGAACTGTCACCGTCCTGGACATGATCGCGAATCTTGGCCGCGCCCAACAACAGTGATGCCGTCGATGCCAGCAGCACCCCCGGCGAGTCGGCAGCGGCAACCGTGGCCCGCTGCATGCCGCGCAACGCACACGGCCCCGCGGCGGTCCGCGCCATCGGCCCGGAGAGCTGAGCCTCGGTCAGCACGCTCAGCACGATCGCATCGGTATTGGTCGCCGTCCGCGCCAACTGCCCGTGCCCGTCGCGCAATCCCAGACACAGCCCACACATATGGGTGCGCCACTCTGTCGCGTCGATGCCGTATTTCTCCGCGCCATGCGAACATGGCCGCAACATCCCGAACAATTCCGCCCCGTCCCTCCCCGGCTGCCACCGAATCAGCCGGTCCTTACTCGATGAACTCCCGCACTCTGTCAGCCCGTCGACGACGTGGCAAGCCGAGCGACAAACATCTCGCCAGAGGCGAGCTACTCGGCTTTCTTGCGACCCGCGAGGCCGCGCCAGGCGAGGTCGTCGAGGAGGTCGACGGCTTCGCCGACTTCGATCCCTCCGGCGGCCACCCGGTCGGCGATCGCTTCGCCCGCGCCGATGACCGCTACGGCCACCACGTCGAAGTTGGTGCCAGGCTCGGCATGCTTGGCGCTGGACTCGAGCAGTTTGGCGGTGAGCTCGATGACGCGCTCGCGGGCGTTCTCGATCTCCGAGGCGAAGGCTTGCTGCCCGATGGCCTGGCGGTAGAGGACCTGCCAGGAGCGACGGTTGCTGTCGACGAAACCGAGGAAACCCTCCAGCGCCGTACGGACCTGCTCGTGCGGGGACAACTGCGGGTTGCCTGCCGGTGCCACCGACTCGATGAATCGCAGCCCCTCGCGCTGGATGCAGGCGCGGAACAACTCGTCCTTGGAGCCGTAGTAGAGATACAGCATCGGCTTGGAGATCTTGGCCTCGGCGGCGATCGCATCCATCGAGGTGTCGTGGAAGCCTTTGCGCGAGAACACCTCGACCGCGGCGTCGAGCATCTGCTGCTCACGAACCGCCCGAGGAAGTCGCTTCGTCCCGCCAGCCATCCACTCTCCTACCGCATGGTGAAGTTCCTATATTACTCCAAGGTAAGTTCCGTGGGTTGGATTTGCTCACCAGTCGCCCGATATCGCGGTGATGAGATGTCACAACGCCAGGGACGATCCGCCGACCCGGAGTTGATCGGCCCGGTGATCATGCCGGACTCGACGCGTCCCGTCACCTGACTCTGTACATCTCTGGGAACGCCGGGCGATCACGGATCGAGCCCGCGCTCCGCACACACGACAACCGCCGTCCCCGATCGCTGCGGGACGGCGGCCTCGGACAACACGGCTCGAGCGTCAGCTCAGCAGGTCAGCGCGCCCTTGTAGCGCGCGATACGCAGCACAGAGGCATCGACGCGGGCGGCAGGCAGGCGACCGCTCGACACCGCCTCCTCGAGACGATCGAGCACCTGCGGTACCGCGTCGGTGGTTATCCACAGGGCGTTGTCGGCGCCCGCGACCAGCGCCGCCTCGACCGCCTCCTCGATACTCATCCGGCTGGTGATCGCGGCCATGCCGCCGAGATCGTCGGTGAAGATGACGCCACGGAAAGGCGCGGCGCCGTATCCGGTGCCGTCCCGCAGCAGCGACATGGCCTCGGGACTGATACTGGCGGGGATGCCGGGGGTGGTGAGGCCGGGCACGTCGAGATGACCGACCATGACCGCAGCGCCGGAGTTGATCAGGGTGCGGAACGGAGCGAGGTCGACGGTCTGCAGTTGGTCCAGCGGCGGGGTGCGAACCGCGCCCGTGTGGGAGTCACCGGAGCCGGAGCCGTGGCCCGGGAAGTGCTTCATCACCGTGCCGACGCCGACCTCACGCATGGCGCGGATGTAGGCGTCCGCGTAGCGGGTCACCACGGCCGGATCATCGGAGAACGAACGGTCACCGATGACGGAATCGTCGGGCTGGCTGCTCACGTCCACGTCGGGCGCGAAATCCACCGTCACGCCGAGGTCCTTCAGCGCCTTGCCCCTGGTCAGCGTGGCGTCGTAGAACTGGTCGGGCGTCATGGTCTGCGCAGTCACCCGTGCCGAGGGCGCAACGCCGATCAAGTCCTTGACTCGAGAGACGCGGCCGCCCTCCTCATCGATGGTCACCATCAGCGGGACCTTGGCCGCGGCCGTAACCTGGCCGATCTGACCGTCGGCCAGCAGCGCCTGCTCCGTCCAACCGCCGACGAAGATACCGCCCACCTGTTCGGTGCGTACCACATTCGTGGCATCGGCGGCGCCGGTGACCCCGACGGTCAACAGCTGTGCCAGCTTCTGACGTGGCGTGAATCGCGCGAGATAGTCGGCCGCGCAATCCGGTTTTGCCGATGCAGTGCCGGGTACCCCCGACGCGGATCCCGGCAGCGCGTCGGTCGGCTGCGCCCGCGAGGTTGTCGCGGCGGTAGTGGTGTCACCGCTCGAGCACGAGGTCGCGACGGCGGCGAGGATAGCGAGCAGAACGAGAGGCGTCTTCCGCATGAGTGTCAACGGTAATCGCAGACCCCGACGCGTCGGGGTGCGACCCGCCGCAGCGGACGAGCGCCCTACCCTGCCCAGTTGGGTTTACGGTGACCAGCTGCGGTGTTGGGCGACCGATCGCGCGGCTGGCCGGTCCGGTGCGGGGATTCGCTTGGCCCCGAACAGTATTCCGGCAATCGGGGCGCCGGCCGCCTGCCTACATCGACCATTCACCCATTTCGTGCGGCCGATTGCCCGCGCGCGGCGCGGCCGCCACAGTGACCTCCCGGAGTAGCCTGATTGCGTAGCCATGTGACTCCGACCAGGAGGTCATCGTGCCCTGCGATCTGATGCTCATTGCTTACGACGGCTCCGAGAATGCCAAGCGGGCCATCGAATACGCCGGGCGGTTCCTTTCCGCGAACCGAGCCGTGGTGCTGACCGCGTGGGAACCGATGGTGCGCCAAGCCGCGCGCCTGTCCGGCCTGTCCGGAGTGATGCAGCCGGAATGGGTGCCCGACGAAGAGGTCGAGGACATCGCCTACGTCGACGCCCGCAACGTGAACACCGAGGGCGTCCGGCTGGCCAAGCTCGCCGGCCTGAATGCCGAGGCGCGCACCACCGAATGCACCACGACGATCTGGAACGCCATTGTCGAATGCGCCGACGACCTCGACGTCGACATCATCGTCGCAGGCACTCGTGGCGCCACCGGCATCCGCGCCCTGCTGCACAGCAGCGTCGCCGACGCCGTCCTCAAGCACTGCCACCGGCCCGTCCTGATGGTGCCGCCGGGCAAGGAGCCCCGCCGCTAGCCCGACGAGTGGCAGCTCGTGGAGAGACTCCGCGGCATGTCGCAGCGGCCATGCGCCACCGACTCGGCGGCGCGACCGCAGCGGTGAGATATGGGTCGCTGAGGTGGTGCGTGCGGGGTGGCGGTGTTAGGCGGCTGCCTCGCCTTCGCTCGGCCCGGCGCAATAGCGGCTGCCTCGCCTTCGCTCAGCCCGGCGCAATAGCGGCTGCCTCGCCTTCGCTCGGCCCGGCGCAATAGCGGCTGCTTCGCCTTCGCTCGGCCCGGCGCAATAGCGGCTGCCTCGCCTTCGCTCAGCCCGGCGCGACTGGCGACGGACTCCGTCCGGCAGTGCGATTAGGGTCGAGGGATCATGGACGGTTTTCTGCTCGCTCAGCCAGGTGGTGTTGTTCGCGCATCCGGTAGGCGGATCGCGTTCGACGAACCCACGCGAGCGGTGGCGGCACTGCGCGACGGCACCGCCAAGCTGGTGGTCGGTGCGCTGCCGTTCGATCCGCGGCGGCCTGCCGCGCTGAGCGTCCCGGAACGGGCACAGCACACTGCGGGACCATGGCGGCCCGCCGCCTTGCCCGAGCTACCCGCGGTGGCTGTGGTCACCGAGATACCCAGTCCGGCAGAGCATGTCGCGCGGGTGACGAAGCTGGTCGAGCAGTTGCAGGATCCGGGGCAGCGACTGCGCAAGGTCGTTGCCGCCAGATCGGTACTGGCGCAGGCACAGGATGTACTCGATCCGGAGTTGGTGGCCGGACATCTGCTCACCAGGCATCCGCACGCCAATGTGTTCGCGGTCGACCTGACACCCGCGGGACGAGCAGATGTCACGCTGGTCGGCGCTACGCCGGAAGTTCTGGTCGCGCGCCATGGCACCACTGTCACGCTGCGGCCGCTCGCAGGCACGCTGCCACGGCTCGCCGATCCCGAGGCGGATGCGGCGCAGGCACGCGAATTGTTGGCCAGCAACAAGAATCGTGACGAGCATGCCTTCGTCGTCGACTGGATCCGGGAGAAACTCACCCCGGTGTGCGCGCAGCTGAGCATCCCCGACGGTCCGGAGCTGATCAACACCCATGAGGTCTGGCACCTCGCCACGCCGATCACCGGCCGACTGCGCGACCCCGCGACCACCGCCCTGGATCTGGCGCTGCTGCTGCATCCCACACCGGCGGTCTGCGGGACGCCGACCGACTTGGCGCTCGACACGATCACTCACATGGAAGAGGACCGCGGCTTCTACGGCGGCGCGGTGGGCTGGTGCGACGAGTACGGCGATGGCGAGTGGGTTGTCGCCATCCGCTGTGCGGAACTCTCGGCCGACGGCCGCTCGGTGCGCGCCTTCGCGGGCGGCGGCATCGTCGCCGCCTCCGATCCACACGCCGAACTCGACGAGACCACCGCCAAACTCCGCACCCTGCTCGGCAGCCTGCACTGCGCGATCCCGGAAGGCTGATCCGGTTCCAACAAGCGGGCCGCCGACGGCGGCCCGAGAACGTGCCCATTCGACCCGCAGTCACAGCCACCACGGCGACATCCATGACGGAATACAGCGCCGTGCAGATCGACAAGCTTGTCCGTCGGCTCCGGGCCATAACCGCGCCGGATGGATCGTTTGTCGAGCGGTCGCAATCGCTGGATGTCAGCGGCTGTGCCCGTTGATGTCGGTTATCGACGGGCTGAACGCACGCGAAGCGCCGTGTTACTGCTAGGTTGACCCGGAATGTGCCTGCATCGATGTATTGGAGTGCCGCGATGAAGTTTGCTGTCCCTGGTGTTGCGAGTGCGGTCGCCGGCGCCGTGCTGGGCGCGATCGCGGTGTTGATCATCACCGTGGCTGTGCAGCAGAACACGCGTCCGGACATCGACCACACCGGTGATTCCGACTCCTCGCTGCTCAACAGCGTCGAGTACGGCAGCCGCTGACCTCCGCTTCATCCGCCGACTCGCTCGGCTCCTCCGCAGCGGCGCCCAGCCGAGACGGCGGGCCGCACGGCTCGGGTCGCGAGATCGGCGCCGCCCCGCTCGGTAGACGGTGGTTCGTCGGGACCGTGGTCGCGGCGTTCCTGCTGACGTTTCTGCAGGCGCCCGGCCGCACGGTCGCCGACACCAAGTACGACCTGGCGCAGAATCCGCTGGGTTTCCTCGAACGCGCCGCGCACCTGTGGAGCAGTCAGGCCCCGATGGGCCAGGTGCAGAACCAGGCGTACGGGTACTTCTTTCCGCACGGCGCGTTTTTCTCCGCAGGGCATGTACTCGGTCTGCCCGCCTGGGTGACACAACGGATCTGGTGGGCACTGCTGCTGCTCGCCGGGTTCTGGGGCATCATCCGGCTCTGCGAGACACTCGGCATCGGCAGCCGCGGGTCCCGCATTATCGCGGCTGTCGCCTTCGCGCTGTCGCCGCGCGTACTGACCACCCTCGGCTCGATCTCCTCGGAGACGCTGCCGATGATGCTCGCACCGTGGGTCCTGCTCGGTCCCGCCGCGCTGGGCACCGCATACCGCCGCCGCGGCGCGACCTCCCCTGCAGGCAGCGCGCTCGCGCTGGCGCTGATGGGTTCGGTCAACGCGGTGGCGACCGTCGCCGCCTTCCTGCCCGCACTGTTGTGGTGGGCGGCTGCCTCGCCACTGTTCAACCCGGCACGCACCGCTCGGCGGAGTACGCCGGGCAGCGCATCAGCAGCGGCTACCTCAGCTCCGGCGCAAGGCTCGGACCGAACCCGGCCCGGCAGCGCATCAGCGGCGAGCGGCTCACCGCTACCCAGGCAAGCGCAACACCCGGGCGGAACTGGCATCGAGCGTGCTCGTTCGGCGTCCCATCAGGCGAATCGAGACTGGTGGCGGTTCACCCGGGCGTGGATTCCACTGCTCATGCTCGCCACGTTCTGGTGGGCGGTGCCACTGCTGCTGCTCGGCAAGGTGAGCCCGCCATTTTTGGATTACATCGAATCCTCGGGGGTGACCACGCAGTGGGCGTCGCTCGGTGAGGTGCTGCGCGGCACCGACAGCTGGACGCCGTTCGTGTCGCCGGAACGCATCGCGGGCGCGGTGCTGGTCACCCAGCCCGCGGCCGTACTCGCGACCGGGCTGCTCGCGGCGGCGGGGATGGCAGGGCTTGCCATGCGATCGATGCCGTATCGGGGCCGGCTCGCACTCATTCTGATCGTCGGCCTTGTCGGGATTTGCGCCGGTTACGCGGGCGAGTTGAGCGGACCGTTCGCGGAGTCGGTGCGGACCTTCCTGGATTCCGGCGGTGCACCACTGCGCAATGTGCACAAGCTGGAGCCGTTGATCCGGCTTCCGCTCGTGCTCGGCCTCGCGCATCTGCTTGCCAGGGTGCCGCTGCCCGCTGCGGTGCCGATGCCGGTATGGCGCAGTGCGTTCGCGCATCCGGAGCGGGATCGGTCGGTGGCGGTGGCCGCGCTGATTCTCACTGCGCTGGTGCTGTCCACCTCGCTGGCGTGGACAGTGAAGTTGGCGCCACGTGGTTCCTACGAGCACGTCCCCGAGTATTGGCAGCACACCGCGGACTGGCTGGCACACAACGCCTCCGATACCCGCGCGCTGATCGTGCCCGGCGCACCGTTCGGCAGTCAGGTATGGGGACTGACCCGCGACGAACCGCTGCAGGCGCTCGCGAGCACGCCGTGGGCGGTACGGGACGCCGTGCCGCTGAACCCGCCCGGCACCATCCGCGCGATGGATTCGGTACAGCGGCTGATCGCCGACGGCAGGCCATCGACCGGACTCGCCGCGACACTCGCCGATCAGGGCATCGGAATCCTGGTGCTGCGCAACGATCTCGACCCGGAAACCTCCCGCTCGACCCGGCCGATGCTGGCGCACCAGGCGCTCGACGGCTCGCCGGGGCTGACGAAGGTGGCCGAATTCGGCGCTCCCATCGAGACGGCCGTCATCGCCGAGGACCTGGTCGCGGATGGCGACCTGCGCCCCGTGTACCCGGCCATCGAGATCTACCGGGTCGACGTGCCGCCGCCGGGAACTCCCGCCGACGTCCGCAGCGGGCCGGGTGCCCCGAAATCTTTTCCCGGCGCCTACACGGTGCCGCTGGCGACGGTGCCGGTGATCCAAGGCGGGCCCGAAGTGCTGGAACGGCTGCGGCGCGACCGCGGAAAGGCCGATACACCGGTACTTCTCGCGTCCGACGCGAGCAAAGCCGGGCTGCCGATCGGTCCGTTGACCGTGACGGATACCCCGATGGACCGGGAAGCCGATTTCGGCAGGGTCGACAACCATAATTCCGCGCTGCGCGCCGCCGAGGACGCCCGCCGCACCCACAATCTGGTGCCGGACTACCCGGTGCCCGGTGCCGAGTTGGTGCGCGGGGAATGGTCGGGCGCGACGATCACCGCGTCCAGCTCGGCGGGCGATGCCACTCAGCTCGGCGGCGCGGCGCCGGGCAGCTCCACCGCGGCGGTGGTCGACGACGACCCGTCGACCGCGTGGATCAGCAACGGCATCGAACGCGCACTCGGACAATGGCTTCGACTCGACCTCGACCAGCCGATCAGCTCCGGACTGCTGCACCTGTCCACCAGTGCCGCCGCGATCGGGGACCCCGTGAAATGGGTGGAGGTGCGCACTGCGAACGGCAGCGTCTCGGCCCGGATATCCGAACCCGGTGCGCCGGTGTCCATCTCGCTGCCCGCCGGACGGACGAACTGGCTGTCCATCACCGCCATCCGAACCGAAACCGGCACGCGGGGTGGACAGTTCGGCATCAGTGAAATCACGCTGGAGGACTACACCGTCCGTGACAAACCGGTGCGCGTCGGCATCCGGCATCGGACCGTGCTGCCACCGCCGCCGTCCGGCGCCCAGGTGCAGGCATGGGATCTCGGGCAGGAATTCCCGGGCCGCAGTGCCTGTTTCGACGCGCCGGACCGAGTGCGGTGCAGCAAGGGGCTCGCCCTCGCCCCGGAGGAACCCGGGACTTTCGAACGCACGATCTCGGTTCCCGCACCCGTGACGGTCACCCCGCAGCTGACCGTCCGCACCAGGCAGGGTCCCGCTTTGGCGGCACTGCTCACCGACCACACCCGACCGGTGGCCCGCGGCCGAGCCGATGTCGGTGATCTGCGCGGCTCCGCGTTCGCGGCCACCGACGGCGATCCGCGCACCAGCTGGACCGCACCGGAGGGCTCGGTCCGCAACCTCACCGGCGGCAAGCCGACACTGACGATCGAGCTGCCGGAGCCTGCCCTCGTGACCGGGCTGGAACTGACCTCCTCCGCGGGCGGACTGCCCGCCGCACCCACCGCGGTGGTGGTCAATCTGGGTGACGGGCCGCAGGTGCGTGAAATCGAGCCGCGAGAGCCGGGCGCACCCGTACGAATCTCGCTGCACCCCAGCGTCACCGACCGCATCGAACTCAGTGTGCAGACGTGGCAAGACGTGCTCGACCGCACCGCGCTCGGCTTCGTCGTCACCCAGCCGCCCGGGCTCGCAGAGGTCACGGTGCTGGGGCCGGACTACCCCGCACCGGCCGCGCTCGATCGGCAGATCACCATTGCGTGCACGGACGGACCCACGATCGCCCTCGGCGGACGCTTCGTCCACACCACTCTCACCGCGACCGTCGACGAGCTTCGCTCCGGCGCACCGATCGCCGCCCGGGTCTGCCCGAATTCCGAACTACCCCAGCCTGATTCCGAGAGTTCTGACATCGCCGTCGCACCCGGCCGAGCGGACGTCACCGTCGCACCCACCGATCTCTTCTTCGTCGACCGACTCCGCCTGGACCGGACCGACCTCACCACCGAGGCGACGGCCGACGCCGAAAACCCCGCGCAGACCGGCTCGAATGCCCCGCCCGAGCCGGCCTTCCAGCAGTTACCCGAGTCCGAGGCCGACACGCAGCGTCGAGAAGATTCGACGCCCGGCACCCGACTGCTGGTGCTGCCGCTCAGCAACAACGTCGGCTGGCGGGCGCAGACAGCGGACGGCCGCATCCTCGACCCTGTCATCGTCGACGGCTGGCAGCAGGCCTGGCTTGTTCCCGCAGCTGCCAAGGGCCCGTTCACCATCGAGTTCCCCGCAGATCGCTGGTACCGCCTCGGCATCTTCGGTGGGCTGCTGCTCCTGATCCCCCTTGTCGCACTCGCGATCCCGCTTCGACCACGCAAGCATCGGAAGCCGATCGGCATTGGGACATCACCTGACACGGCCGTCCCCACGGACTCGGACGTGGCACGCAACTGCTCGGATATCGACCGCACGGACTCGCGTGCCGACCACGCCGCCTCGGACGTCGATCCCACCGGCTCGAGCGACAACCACACCACAGGGGACGTCAACCTCACCGACTTGCGCGACAACCACACCGGCGAAAACGTCGACCCCACCGACTCCAGCGACAACCACACCGCTTCGGACGCCGCACACTCCAGCTTCGCCACCGGCCAGACCCCCGGCACCGAAGATCGATCCCCTCCTGTCAACCGGAGCAATCGCCTGCTCGGGGAGATCGGGCTGAGCGCCGCCATCACCGTGATCGCAGGACCGGTCGGAACCGTTTTGACGATCGCGGGTATCGCAGGGGCCAGATTCGCCCCCCGTGTGGTGTCGAAAAGCCTTGCGGCCGTGGCTGGTCTGGGGACCGCTGTCGCCGCAGCGGCGCTGTCCACCGGACCGTGGCGTGCCCCCGGCGGATACATGGGCGGCTCGCTGTGGGTGCAGGTGCCCGCGCTGATCGCCGTGATCGCGGTGGGAGTCGCCGCGCTCGCACCGCGTAAGACCGACTGACACACGGACAGACCAATAGCAGGGAGACTTCCCGGCCGCTGCCGCGCCGCGCATGCACGAACGAATCCGACGCTGTGGCTGATTCGACGTGCGCTACCTCGATCTGTCGAGCGCCGTTGGCAGGGCCATGAGTTCGCTGCGCCCGGCTGCTGCCGAGCGGAATCGAGGGACCACCACTGGCTACCCCAACGTTCCGGTTTGCCTGCCGACTATTCCGGCGTCGTTGTGCGTTTCGAGTGGTCCGGCGACGCAGTTGCTAGGTTCGAGGGCGTGACCGACTGTGCGGAATGCGGCTTCGTGTACGACCTCGCCATGGCCCGCGCGGTACCGGAATTGGCTCGCGGCCATGCCGCGGAGTACGCGACCCTGCTGCGCGGCGACCCCGAGGAACTGCGACGACGATCGCGGCCGGAGGTGTGGTCACCGATGGAATACGCCTGCCACATGCGGGATGTCCTGCTCGCACAACGTGAGCGGGTGCTGCTCACCCGCCGAGAGGACACGCCGACGGCACAGAACATGGGCCGAGACGAGCGCGTCGAACACGAGGGGTACGCCGAACAGCAACCAGCGGACGTGGCCCGTCAGCTCGGCGACGCGGCCCTGCTGTTCGCCAACGTGCTCGACCGGTTGGCGCCCGTGGACTGGGATCGCACGATCATCTACCTCTTCCCAGAACCGCAGGAACGTTCGGTGCGCTGGGTCGCCGTGCACACACTGCACGAACTACGCCACCACCTGCTCGACATGCGCCGTCAACTCGAGGACTGACCGGCCGATCGAGCGCGAGCGCGGCGGCGAGCGAAACGGCGGGCCGGTTCCTCGACGAGGGCGTAGCCGGCCGCGGCGACAGGCAGGGTGAGGGCGATGGTGAGGGCAAGGACGTAGGCGAAATTGCCCTGGAACGGGAGGATTCCGAAGACCGGGAAGACGACCGACAGCACGACGAGATGCCAGAGGAAAATGCCGTAGGACCAGCGGCCGATAGTCGCGGCGACGGAAGATTCCAGCCACCGGTGTGGGCGTGCGGTCGGCGGTCGCAGCACCAAGGGCGCGAGCAGGGCGAAACCGATGATGGTGCCGAGGCCCATTTTCGCCGCGTACTGCCAGGGTTCGGCGCGGGTCAGGCCGGCGGGGCCGCCGAGATCGGTGGCGGAGAACAGGAAAGCGGCGAGCGCGACGGTCCACATCAGTGGTTTGTTGCCCGCGATCCGACGCCAACGCGATAGCGAATCCGCATTATCGACGAGCTCGGCGAGCAGCATGCCTGCCGCGAACCATGGCAGATAACCGGGCAGCCAGTTGTCGGAGTGAATCGCGTCGGGAGTCGGCACTGGAATGAAGTTCCAGCTGAGCGTCACCACCGCCAAGGTGAGGATCGCGGGGATGCGCCAGCGGGCGGCGCCGCCGCGCAACCGGACAAACGCGAACGCCAGCAGCGGCAATACAAGATAGAAGGCCACCTCGACCGACAGGCTCCACATCTGTGTGAGCCCGTCGGTGAGCGTCAATGGCACGAACACCTGCAACAAACCGAGGTTCGCCACCCACACCCGCAGGCCTGCGGTGCTTGCCGCACTGGGCAGCAGCACCAATGCCACGCACACCACCACCCAGTACGCGGGCAGAATGCGCGCCGCGCGATGCCGCAGGTAGTGGCCGACAGTGGGCGCGTCGCCGCGGCCGCGCGCCGCCGCGGCATGCGGACGCCAGAGCAGAAAACCGGAGAGCGCGAAGAAAATCGCGACGGCCATATCGAAGCGTTCCCAGATCCGGCCGAGCACCGGCGTTCCCGCGGCACCGGTCTGGAAGGCGACGTGGGTGACGACGACGCCGAGCGCCGCCATGCCGCGCATGCCTTCCAACGCGGGCAGGAAGCCGCGGGGTCGGGTGGGGACGGCCGTCGCAGTGGCCGCGGCGGTCGGCGCGGGCATGGTTGCGGTCATCGAGCTCCAGTCTGCCTTGTGCATTCGCCCAGGTGAGAACCCCCCGTTTCACACTTCACGCTAAACTCGGGCGATTTCCGGGTCGATTCCGGCCTCGACACCGCATGGTACGACACCGGACTGTTAGTGTCGGGGCTCACGAGTGCCGTGGCGTGCCCGCAGTACTCGCCGGAATGACCGGTGTTCTACGACGAGGAGAGTTTGCATGGCACTGAGTGCCGGAACCAGAAGGACGGTGGCCTGCCTGCTCGTGGGTCTCGGCGCGTTGCTGATTGTCGCAGCGGTGATGATCCCGACCTACACCGTCAGCAAACTGGCGAAGACTCCGCTCGACCTCGAGATCACGACCGTCGCCACCAGCCAGCCCGGCTCGGAAAGCCTTGTGCTCGACTCCAAGTCGCTCACGGCACCCGAAGGCTCGGCCAAGGTCGACACCAATGTGCCGCTGGTTTCGCAGCGGTTCCTCACGGTCGAAGATCCCTCCGATGCCAGCGAGATGACCATCCAGGCCGGTCAGACGCTGCGCCGCATCGATAAGCAGGCCGACACCGGGCTGCTCACCGCGACCGTCGACCGGGTCACCATCGACCGCAAGAACGGCATGCCGGTCGACAAGGAGCCCAATGGTTCCATCGCGGTCTCGGTGAACAAGGAGGGCCAGAGCATCGCGGACCCGGTTCAGCACACCGGTCTGCAGTACCGATTCCCCATCGGCACCGAGAAGAAGACCTACCCCTACTTCGACATCAACGCGCGCAAGACCTACGACGCCAACTTCGTCGAAGAGACCGAGATCAACAGCATGAAGGTCTACCACTTCCAGCAGCACGTCCCGGTGACGAACCTGTGGGACGTGGTGCAGGCGCCGACCAACAGGCTGAGCCTGCCCGCCGCCAAGTGGGGCGTCGAAGGTGATGAAACCCCGGTCACCATGATCCGGTGGTACACCAACACCCGCGACCTGTGGGTCGAGCCCGACACCGGCACCGTGATCAAGGGTGGCGAGCAGCTGCACCTGTTCTACGCGCGCAGCGGCGACAAGCCCGAGGTCACCGCGCTGAAGTCGAACATCATCTTCGACGAGAACACTGTCGAGTCGCAGATCTCGGTGGCCAAGGAGAACATCGACAAGCTGTCGCTGTTCGGCCGCATCATGCCGATCATCCTCGGTGTTCTCGGTGCGATCGCCCTGATCGCCGGTATCGTCCTCGGCATCCGTGGCGGCGCGAGCCCCGCCACCGCTCCGCGCGGCGGCACTCCGGCTCCGCGCGGTAGCACTCCGGCCCAGCCTGACGGCGGTGCCGCGGCGACCGCTGTGCACCCGCATCGCGGCGCGGACGACGCACCCACCGAGCAGATCAATATCAATAAGCGCCCCTGACAGCGAGAATCGCTGACGACAAGCACTGTCGAACTCGGCCCCCGGCTTCCCGCCGGGGGCCGAGTTCGTTTCCGTTCAGGGCAGCGGCGCACCCAAGGGATAGGCGACCGGGTGCCGAGGTTGATAGAGCAGCATCGTTCCGGCGCCTGGAATGCGCATGTCGATGCAGCGGCCGAAGGCCCGCTGCGCGATATCGCCCTCGAATTGCGCTCCGCGCTCCGCCAATTCGGCAATGGTGTGGTCCAGGTCGTCGCACATGAGCGAAATCTCGTGCGTGGGTGGGCCATCGGCCGGATGCACCCCCAGCTCACTCGGCCCGGTTCCGAAGATGAGCCAGCCAGCGTTGGCATCGACATTCGGCCAGCGCAGCACATCGCGGAAGAACGCGCGTGCCGCGTCGGGATCTTCCGCGTAGACCAGGGTGTGCACAGCGGTGATCATGGGGCTGATCGTAGGTGAGCGCGGCCGGTGTCGGTGGCTCAACCAGCGAGGTGCTGCGGCTCGGCCTGCCCCGGCTGATCCGCGGTGCGCAAGACGACCAGAGCGACAATGAGTGTCGTTGCGACCGCGATGCACACGGCGATGGTGATCAGCGACGGCACCGAGCGCGCCAGCGACAGCATGAGCGTCACCTCGACCGCGAGACCGACCCAGGTCACCGCGGCAAGCGAGGTGCGGTCCACCGCGATCGCCGACAACAGCGCTCCTTGCAGCACCGCGAGGATGGCGCCTTGCAGTGCGAAAACCCACAGCAGGCCCTCGATCGGCGCATAGTCTCGCCCCGCGAACAACGGTGCCAGCGGTGCCGCGACGGCCGCGCCGAGCACCGCGACCACCCCGATGCCGGACAGCACCGCGAGCGCATCCCGGATCGCACGCGCCGAATGCGTCGGCTGCGCCATCCGCGGGTACAGCACCACACCGACCGCCTGCGGCAACCAGAAGGCGATCTTCGCGGCGATGGCGCCCAGGGCGTACCGGCTGGCGTCCTCCTCGCCCAAGACGATCCGCGCAACGATCAGATCGGCCGACGACAGCGCCATCAATGCCGCCTGCGCCTGCGCGGCCCGCAGCACCGGGAGTACGCCGACGAAGCTCGGACCGCGGTCGACAGCGTCGAGTGCCTCGCGGTCGGTGCCCGACAGCGCGGGCGGTGATCCGACTACACACCGCGCGAAAACCGCCGCCGTGGCGATCCCGAGCGCCGCCGCGCACAAGGCAGCAGCCGCACCGCCACCCAGCCCGAGCACCGCAAGCGCGGGCGCGACCCGTGCCACGCCTGCCGTGCCGAGGACGACAGCCAATGCCCGAAACCGCCTGCCGCCCTGCAGCATGCCTTGCTCACCGGACAGCACCACCAACGCGGGCGCCGCACCGAGCGCGGCGGCCGACGCCGCGACTCCGACACTCAGTGCCGCCGTCACCAACGGCACCAGCACCGCAGCGACGACCGCAACGATCACCGCGCAGCGCCACTGCAATCCGCGCAGCGCCGCGACACTCGCGCCC
This sequence comes from Nocardia sp. CWNU-33, assembly GCF_046764895.1. NCBI lineage: Bacteria > Bacillati > Actinomycetota > Actinomycetes > Mycobacteriales > Nocardiaceae > Nocardia > Nocardia sp. CWNU-33. The sequence goes on from NZ_JBKOQN010000021.1 coordinate 53,339, forward strand.
CGCACCAACTCTCGTGCCACCACATTCTGCAAAGCCAGCGCAGGCACCGCACACAACAACTGCACCGCGAGCAGACTCGCGAACTCGCTGTAGCCGGTAACCCCCAGCCACCGCCCGGCCAGCAGCTGCAGCAGATACCCCGCCACATTGGCGGTCATCGCTCCCGCTGTCACCAACGTCAGATCCGCCACAACGGGTAGGCGACGGACATCAGGCACGCAGCAATCGTCCCACCTCACCGGCCATCACGCCCGCCCCGCCCCGGTCGTCGACACCCGCACCCACCCCGGCGGTGGCGAAGTATCGCCCACAACCCACACCCACCCCCGCGGTCGCGAAGTATCGCCCACAACCCACACCCACCCCCGCGGTCGCGAAGTATCGCCCACAACCCACAGCCCACGCCCCATCTGCCCCGGGCCTCGCACCCGGCACCGGCACCGGCAACCAGTAGTGGGCAATGCACCACAGTCCGCCCACAACGCTCGCCGCACCTGGACTTGCCCCGGCGACTCCGGAGGTCGCGACCGGGACGTAGGGTCGACAACCGTGAGCGACGGGCAGGCTCGGCACGACCGGTGGGCGAGGTTGGTCCCTGCCGGCTACAGCGCGATATTGGCGCTGCTCATCACCGGTCCGCTGCTCGGCTCCGGCTATCTGCTGCTGCGCGATGCGGTGAGCACGCCGCGTTCCTATCCGACGGACTCCGCTCTCGGTCTCGGCGACGCCGCTCCGCGGGCCGTCCCGCAGGACGCGCTGATCGCGGTGCTGTCACCGATCGTCGACGGCGGCCTGATCGTCAAGGCGATACTGCTCGTCGCGCTGTGGGCCGCCGGATACGGCGCTGCGATCCTGGCCCGCGAGCTGCTGCGGGTGACCACGGGCCCGCAACTGGTGGCGACCACCGTCGCGCTGTGGAACCCCTACGTAGCCGAACGCCTGCTGCAAGGTCATTGGAGTCTCCTGGCCGGATACGCTGTACTCCCTTGGACAGCGTTGGCCGCCTACCGGATTCGGTCATCCACGCATCTCCGCCGAGCGCGCGGCACCCGCCGACCCGACGATGCACCCCACTCGACCGATGCGCTCGGCCGTACCTTCCAGGTAAAGGGCGGAGGGCGAACGGCGTTCGGGCACTGGGGGGCGTTGGCCGCGTGCCTCGCCGCTGCTGGACTCACGCCGACGGGCGCGTTGCTGGCCGGGTTCATGGCATTTGTGCTGGTCGGACGCCGAAACATAATGCGAACGGTGGTGCTGCTGCTGGCCGCGTCCGCGCCGTGGTTGACGGCGACAGCGCTGTCCGCGGCCGGTTCCGAACCCTCCGACCCGGCAGGCATTGCCGCCTTCGCCGCCCGCGCCGAACCAGGCCTCGGCACACTCGGCAGCTTGGCCGGGCTCGGCGGCATCTGGAATTCGGATGCCGTTCCGAACTCCCGCACCACACTGCTCGCCCTCGTCGGCACCTTTTTCCTGCTCGCAGTTGTCGCGACGGGCATCCGCGCCGTTGTCGCTGGAAATACCTCTGCGGGAATCTATTTCATCGCCCACAGCCAACGCGCAGGCGTACAGACGCGGCGGCGACTGCTGGTCCTGGCCGCCGTCGCCATCGCGCTGCCCGCATTGGGCGCGACAGTGTGGGGCCGGGATGTGCTGGAGTGGCTCGTCACCTCGGTCCCCGGCGCGGGTCTGCTTCGCGACACCCAGAAATACGTAGCGCTCGCGATGCCCGCATATGCGCTGTGCGCGGCGGCTGGATGCAATGCCGTCGCCCAGTTGTTCGCATCGAAGGACCGCGCAGCGGCGAATCCCACACTGGCACAGCCGCATTGCCTGTCCACAGATGAGATGCCAAGGGCCGCATTCCCGCTGCGCTCCTCAGCTACAGCCGCAGTGGTATCTCGGACGGAACCAGCATCGGAACCAGCATCGGAACCAGCATCGGAACCAGCATCGGAACCAGCATCGGAACCAGCATCGACGAGCACGGTGACGAGGTCGTCGGAAGGGCGCAAGACTGCGGCCGTAATATCGCTGACCGCAACGATATTCATCGCGCTGCTGACCCTGCCGCTGTTCGACCTCGGATGGGGCGTGAGTGGCGCGATCCGGCCCGTGCACTATCCGATCGGGTGGCAGCGGGTCGCGGAGCGGATCGTTGGGCCCGGCGATGTCGCGGTGCTGCCCGGCGGCATGTTCCGCCGGTTTCCGTATAGCGGTCGCGCACCGGTTTTGGATCCGGCGCCACGGATGCTGCCCCACGATGTCCTGCAAACTGGCGAGCTTCCGGTGCACGGCCGCACCGTCGCGGGCGAAGGGGCACGCGCGCGGGAGGTGGAAAGTCTGCTGCTGCACGGCGGGACGGCAACAGACCTGGCAAAACTGGGCGTCGGCTGGGTCCTGCTGGAGCGCACCACCCCCGGCCCGCTCGGCGAGTCGAAAAATTCTCTCGCCCAGCTCGATCCGGTCTACAGCGACACCCATCTCGCGCTGTACCGAGTGCCCGAAGCCGCCGACCGGGACACCGAATCCCACTCCACACGCCGCACCATCTCTGCGGCCGCTCACCTCTTGTGGATCGCCCTACTCATCGGCGGCCTGCTCCTCGCATCCTGGTCACCTCGAACACCACAGCACCAGTAGCCGACCCGGCATCACCCGCGTCATCAGACGAGATGCACCTCGAGAGGCCATGCCTTCGAGTCACATCGAACTACCCGGCGAGACTTGATGAGTGGCACACCTCGGAGGCGCTTCTCAGCGCATCGCCACCACCCTTGTGCCGCACACCGATGGGCGTCGCCCGAGAATGGGACGAGCCAGAACACCGGCCGGGTGGGGAAGTCGGGTTTGGAGCGGATCCATCACGCCGAAGACCTGACGTCAGGGCCGAGCGTTCAGGCCGAGGCGCGTCCAGGCCGAGCGGGACAGTCACGGCCCGAGCTGGACAGTCACGGTCCGCAAGACTGTCGGCGACCAGCTGGACGGTTAGGGACCAGGTGGGAAGAGGCCGGAGGTGTGTTGACCTCTCGCGGCCGCGGCGAGGACTTGGTAGACGCCGTTTCCTGTTTGTTCCCAGGAGAATTCGTTGGCGCGGGCGCGGGCTTTTTCGCCCATGACGGTGCGGGCTTCGGTGTCGTCGATGAGGTCACCGACCGAGTCGGCGAGTTGGGCGACGTCGTCGACGAGCAGACCCGTCACGCCGTCGACGATGGAGTCGGTGAGGCCGCGGGAGCTGCGGTAGCCGATGGTGGGGACGCCGTGTTGGGCGGCTTCGATGACGGCCAGGCCCCAACCTTCTTTGCGGGAGGGCAGGACATGCACCCAGGCGTGGGCGAGCAACTCGTGCTTGCGGCGTTCGTCTACGTGGCCGTGGAAGGTGACCGCGTCGGCGATGCCGAGGTCAGCGGCGTTGGTCTTCAGGTTGTCGGCCCACCAGCCGTCGCCGATCACGTCCAGGTGCAGGCCGGGAATGCGGGTGCGCAGCCGGGCGACGACGGCCAACGCGTCTTCGATCTGTTTGTGCGGCACCAGGCGGGAGAGCACCACGATGCGGGGGTTCGGGGTGCGTGTCGCCGCGGCACCGGTCGGTGCGTCCGCGGGGACGGGCTCGGCGCCGTTGCGGACCACTGCGATACGGGACCGGTCGACCCCGAGCGTGGCGAGTTCCTCGGCCGAAGGCAGCGAGACGGTCAGGTATTGGTTGCGACGATGCGCCCGCGGGGACAGCCGCGACTCGATGAACCAACCGATCCGGCCGACAAGGCGACCGGCAACCGGCCATTGCTCGCGGTGCCCGTGATGGACGAGCACAACCGACGGCGCGTTGGTCGCGGCGGCCGCGAAGAACGGAATTCCGTTCTGGGTGTCGATCACCGCGTCGGGTCGCAGCCCGCGCAGCGACCCGACACCGAGCCTGCCGAGCGCGATGGCGGCCAGGGCCCACGGATACACGGAGTAGCGCCCGCCGGCCCGACTGATGTCGATGCCGTCGATGCGTTCCCGCTTCGGCGCTCCGGGATAACGGGCGGTTCGCAAGGTGACCTTGACTCCGCGGGCGGCCAGCTGGGCGCCGACCTGCTCCAGATACCGTTCGCTGCCGCCGCCCTGCGGGTGCCCGGTGTCACGCCAGCACAGCAGGAGGACTTCGCGCACAGTAGAGCTTCTCTCGGTCGGCAGGTCCCGATCGGGGACGTCGGATATCGCCCAACACCCTAACCTGTGCATGCGTCCACATCCTGCCCACCAGCCCTGGTATCGCGTATTGCCTCCTCCGGTGGCAGTGGTTGGAGCGAATTGCGGCGTTATGCGAGACTCACCGCCGTGCCGAGAGCTGAAAGTACGCCAGCGGAAGCCGCGGCGGCAGGCTCGCCGCGGCAGGCCGGGCGCGCCATATCCCGGTTTGCGCGGCGGGCGACATTGCGGCGGTCGATGCGGTTACTCAGCAGCTTCCGGTTCGAGCAGAGCGATCCCGCGCTGTTCTACGGCGAGCTGGCCGCCGACAGTGCGGCGATGATCGGCGACTTCTATGCCGACGTCACCGGAAACGGGTTACAGGACGCGACCATTCTCGATGTGGGCGGCGGTCCCGGCTATTTCGCCGACGAGTTCATCAAGACCGGCGCGCGGTACATCCCGGTAGAACCGGATCCGTCGGAGATGCACGCCGCCGGGTTGTCGGTGCCGGGTGCGGTCCGCGGGTCGGGGATGGCGCTGCCGTTTCGCGATGACGCGGTGGACATCTGCTTTTCCTCGAATGTGGCCGAGCATGTGCCGCACCCGTGGGCGATGGCCGACGAAATGGTGCGGGTGACCCGGCCCGGCGGGTTGATCGTGCTCTCCTACACGGTGTGGCTCGGACCGTTCGGCGGGCACGAGACCGGACCGTGGCACTACCTGGGTGGGGAGTACGCGGCACGCCGGTATCGGCGCAAGCACGGGCGGGAGCCGAAGAATCGATTCGGCAAGTCGATGTTCGCCGTCCCAGCGGTGGACGGATTACGTTGGGCAGCAAGCACTCCCGCCGACGTCCGGACGATCTTCCCGCGCTATCACCCGCGCTGGGCCTGGTGGCTGGTCCGCATACCGTTGCTGCGCGAGCTGTTGGTGAGCAACCTGGTGGTCGTCGCCACCAAGAGCCGTTAAGGCTGCCGCTCCAGCCAGCCGCGCCGCCAGCTGCGCCTGCCGCAGGTTCCGTACGACGACTCGCCCCAGGGCGATTCCTGAATGGCGAGGCCGACAGTCTCCAGCGTCGTTAGCGCAAGTAGGTCGGCCAGCATCTCCACAGTTGCCACCGCCTCCGCCGCCTGCATGGCCGCGGTGGCCTGCTCGATTGTCAGCGTGCGGCCCGGCAGGAACGAAACGACCCAGCCGCCTGTGCCAACGCTTTTAGCTTGATGCTCGGTTTGATCGCTCGTCATCAGCGACCGCCCGATCACTTGCACCGCCATGGCTCTGACTCCCCAACTGCGATATCGGTTCATGAATCGAGCGAGCTGATCAGTAGCTAAAGCATCCTCTTTCCAGCAACAGAACGCAATAGTGCGTTCTCTGAAAAGCGAACCGACAGGTTGGAATTCGCGCTGCTCAGCGCGACGATCGAGGAGAAAACTGGAACAGGTTACAGACAAGTGAGCCACAAAACTGTAACGTGTTCTCATGCACTACGACAGCTTGTTCATCGGCGGCCAATGGACCGCGCCAGCCGGCACCGAGCGGCTCCAGGTCATCTCGCCCGCCACGGTCGAGACGGTGGGCAGCGTCCCGGTGGTCGTTCGCGACGACGTCGACGCCGCGGTTGCCGCCGCCCGGCACGCCTTCGACCACGGCCCATGGCCGTCCACGCCGCCGGAGGAGCGCGCCCAGGTCCTCAGCCGCGCCGCGCGCCTGATCGAGGAGCGCTCCGCCGACCTGCTCGCCACGCTCACCGCGGAAATGGGCGCACCGGCGATGATCGCCATGACGCTCAACCAGATCCCCGCGGTCGCCGCGCTCGACGCCTACGCCGCACTGGCAAAGTCCTTCCCCTGGAACGAAACTCGCACCGGAGTGTTCGGCACCTCCCGGGTCTCGCGCGAGCCGCGCGGCGTCGTCGCGGCCGTGACCGCGTGGAACGTTCCGCTTTTCCTCGCGGCCAACAAGCTCGCCCCCGCGTTGCTGGCCGGCTGCACCGTGGTGCTCAAGCCCGCACCGCTGACCCCGCTGACCGCCAACAAGATCGCCGACATCTTCACCGAAGCCGGCCTGCCCGCCGGCGTGCTTTCGGTACTGCCCGCGGAGGCGGAGGCCGCCGAGTACCTCGTCTCGCACCCCGGCGTCGACAAGGTCACCTTCACCGGGAGCACCGCGGTCGGCCGTAAGATCGGCGCAATCGCGACCGGCCAGCTCAAGAGCGTGTCCTTGGAGCTCGGTGGCAAATCCGCCGCAATCCTGTTGCCCGATATGGATGTGGCCGCCAATATCCCGGTGCTCGCCTTCTCCGGCCTGATGAACAGCGGCCAGGGCTGCGTCGCGCAGACCCGCATCCTCGCGCCGCGCAGCCGGTACGACGAAATCCTCGAGGCGCTGGTCGAGCACGTGCGCACGATGAGGGTCGGCGATCCCACCGACCCGACGGTGATACTCGGCCCGCTGATTTCGGAGCGGCAGCGCGAGCGCGTCGAGGGCTACATCGCCAAGGGTAAGGAAGAAGGCGCGCGACTGGTGCTCGGTGGCGGCCGTCCCGCCGACCTGGATCGCGGCTGGTTCGTCGAGCCGACGATCTTCGCCGATGTGGACAACTCCTCGACCATCGCCCAGGAGGAAATCTTCGGCCCCGTGCTGTCGGTGATCCCCTACGACACCGAGGACGAGGCGGTGGCCATCGCGAACGACTCGGTATATGGCCTGGCAGGCTCGGTGTGGACGACCGATGTCGAACACGGTGCCGAGATCGCGGCACGGGTGCGCACCGGCACCTACGCGATCAATTGGTACGCCTTCGATCCCAGCTCGCCTTTCGGCGGATACAAGAGCTCGGGCCTGGGCCGCGAGAACGGCCCCGAGGGTCTCGACTCCTTTTGCGAGCAGAAGTCGGTGCTCATGCCGCTCGGCTGGACGGGGTGATCAACTCCCCGCCATGACCACCCGCAGCACGGGCTGGTGATCACGCCCCCCGACAGTCGGCGTGTCGACGATCTCGACGCGCCAGCCGGGGGGTAATACCGCCTGCAGTCGGCCGGCGGCTCGCCGCAGCGGCGTGCTCGCGGTCGCCGGCTCGATTCCGGCAAACCGGGGCGCCAGCCCACTGGTCTCCAGATTCGTCATGCTCCCAACCACCTCTCGCGCTTCGATGTCCTCGTTGGCCACGCGCATCGCGGAGCCACGAGTCGATCAGAGAAAGTCGATCAGCTAACTGTTGGCAATCAAAACGTAAGCCACCTACCGGCGAAACCTCACACTCCAGGCAACCACCCGAAGCGCGATCCGGCAAGCTTTCACAGCTACCGGTCCGCGACTATCTCGGCGAGCAGGACCCGCCATCGCGACCGTCTCATGGGAGGTTAGCGCATCCGTGCGTGACGGCCGCGCGCATTGCGCAGGCCCGCGCAAACCGGCCTGCCCGCACCCCCGCCGCCCCGGGTCATCGGCGCAACGACCTGCGATACCCCGCGGGCGTCGTGCCCGTCGCGGCGCGCAGATGCACCCGCATCGCGGTGACGCTGCCGAATCCGGATTGCGCCGCAACGACCTCGACTGGTAATTCTGTGGTTTCCAGCAATTTCCGGGCACACGCCGTGCGCTGCGCCTCCAGCCATCGTCGCGGCGTGGTGCCCACCGCCGTCTTGAATCGACGAATGAAAGTGCGCTCACTCATCAAGGCGTGCGCGGCCAGCGCCGAAACATCTGACACAGCAGCAGGATTCGCCGTGGCCCACGCCATGGTCGCGGCAAGCCCACCGCCGAAACCATTGGTGCTCAAGGCATCCGGGATGTACTGAGCCTGCCCGCCTTCGCGATGCGGTGGTGTCACGTTCCATCGGGCCAGCTCCGCTGCGGCGGCCGCGCCCAGCTCGCGGCGCACGATGTGCAGGCACAGGTCGAGACTCGCGGACAACCCGGCGGAGGTGAGAACGTCACCGTCGTCGATGTACAGCGCAGCGGGGTCGAGCTTCACCGCAGGAAACAGCTCGGCGAAATCATCACAGTAGGCCCAGTGCGTCGTCGCCGGCCTGCCGTCCAGCAATCCGGCCCAGCCCAGCACGAACGCACCGACACACACGCTGACCATGGTCGCGCCGCGCGCCGCGGCGGCCTGCAGCGCATCCAGCGCAGCGTCCGGCGGCGGCAACGTCGGCAAACCGATGCCGGGCACCACGACGATGTCCGCCTCCCCCATCACCTCCAGCCCGTGCGCGACGTGCAGATCGAATCCGCTCGGCGTCCACACCGGCCCCGGCCGCACTGAGCACGTCTCCAGCTCGAATCCGACCGCGACACCGAATTTTCCCGGCCCGTGCCGGAACGCCTGCACGATGCAACCCAGGTCATAGGTCATAACGCCGTCGAGCGCGAGTGCGACAACCTTCTTCATCGCCTCAGTTTGGCACGAATCCGAGTACTACTGGCATTCTCGCCACTCGCATTCAGGGTCTGCGGTTCTTGCCCGAGTTGATCGCGTCGCGGTATCTGCTGGTCTCGGCGCTACCGATCCTCGTCGCGGTGGTGTGCGGGACGTTCGCGGTGCCGGGGTTTTCGAACCGGAACGCGGCGGCAGACCGTGAGGCCGGCGTCACCGGATGACTCAGCCGGATGGCTGCGACGGTTCGTGAGAATGCCTAGGGCAGAGTGGATTGCTACAGTCTCGGCTGTGCGCACAGTCACTTCCAAGGTCCGTATCGAAGCCCCCAGAGAGATCGTGTGGGCGGTGCTGACCGACCCCGAATACGTCAAGCAATGGCAGTACGGCAGCGTCTTGAGCACTGACTGGTCCGTCGGCTCGCCGATTCGTTTCACCAACGAGTGGGACGGCACAACGTTCGAACAGTGGGGCAGCGTGCTCCTCGTCGATGCCCCCGCGCAGCTGCGGTACTCGCTGTTCGCTCCCCGCCCGGACCTCGAGGACAAGCCGGAGAACTACTTCACGATGGACTATGGGCTCGAGGACGCCGTGGGCGCAACGGAGTTGACGATCACGCAGGAAGACCCCCGCGAGAATGCCGGCGACGAGGACGAAGGCGAGGAGGCAGAGAGCCCCGTGCTCGCGGCCTTGAAGAACCTTGCCGAGTCGGTGGCGGTGAACCAGCAGGCCTGAGACCCGCTCGGTCGGCCCGGCATAGGAAGCGAGCAGCGTGCAATGGGTGATGGCCTACGACGCCATCACCTTGACGCTGAACAGTGCTGCGCCGCACAGGGATGCCGGAACCCATGGGCCAAGCGGTCCGCTGCATCGGCTGACCTGAGCACGCGCGTACCGCATCGACAACGACAAGGCCGGAAGGTGCACCGTGGCGGCTGCACCCAGCGCCGGAACTTCGTCCAGGCTTTTCGCCGTGCGGATTGGCGTAAACCCGAGCGTTACTGGCATTTCCGCCACTCGTCGGTAGTCCGCTCAGCGGCTTCACTGAACAGCGAGAAGCGTTCGAGGAGAAGGAGGGCAACGTGGGTGCGCCTGCTGGGATCGACTGGGAATGGGCGACGCGGACCGGAGGGACGCTCTCCGGAGCACAGCACCGACAGTTGGCGGTTGAACTGGCGCGGACGCTGCCGAAACTGAGTGGTGCGCAGCTCAAACGCGTGCTCGGAAGACACGGCACCGGGCGGCTGGAGTTCGCCGGGTTGCGGGTGCCCGATTCGAAACTCGCCAAGGCGGCGGAAACCGAAGCCCGCGAATCACTTTCGATTCACCTGCTCGAGCATTCGTATCGCACCTATTTCTTCGGGCGGGTGCTCGCCGAGCTCGACAGTATTCGCTACGACGACGAATTGGTTTATGTCGCCTGCCTGCTACATGATCTCCAGCTCGAAAGCCCCACTCCGGGAAGGTGTTTCGCGGTAACAGGTGGCGAACGAGCGGCAGCGTTCGCGGCGCGCGAGGGCGCGGATCCGGAACGCGCACAGGAAATCGGAGCCGCGATTGCCGCACACATCACCCCTGGTGTCGCCAACGATCTGAGCGATCCCGGCGGGTTCGTATCCGCGGGCGCCTCGGTGGATGTGATCGGGGCGCGCTTCCCGGAACTGGCCCCGGACTGGGTCACGCAACTGTTGCAACGGCATCCGCGTCACGATGCGAAGCGTCATCTGATCGCCGCGTTCAAGGCCGAGGCCGAAGCCGTACCGAAGGGCCGCACCGCCTTGCTGAACAGTGTCGGCTTTCTGCAACTCGTCCGGATGGCTCCGTACTCCGAATAACCTGCCGGATAAACGAATTCGCCCGCACCATTGACGAAAATGGTGCGGGCGAATCAGTTTCGGGGCGCTATCAGCCCAGACGCTCCTTCAGCGCCTCGAACTCGTCGCGCACGCCGGAAGGCAGTTTGTCGCCGACGAACTCGAACCACTCCTCGATCAGCGGAATCTCCTTGCGCCACTCGTCGGCGTCGACGGCGAGCGCCTCGTCGACGTCGGCGGCGTCGACCTCGAGACCCACCAGGTCCATCTGCGCCGCGGTGGGCACGTTGCCGATCGCGGTCGCCTCGGCCTCGGCCGAGCCCTCGATGCGGCCGACGATCCACTCCAGCACGCGGGAGTTCTCACCGAATCCCGGCCACAGGAAGCGGCCGTCGGCGCCGCGGCGGAACCAGTTGACGTAGAAAATCTTCGGCAGCTTGTTCGCATCCGCGTTCTTGCCGACGTTGATCCAGTGGTTCAGGTAGTCACCGACGTGGTAGCCCATGAACGGGATCATGGCCATCGGGTCGCGGCGCACGGTGCCGACCTTGCCCTCGGCCGCGGCGGTCTGCTCCGAGGAGAGGGTCGCGCCCATGAAAACGCCGTGCTGCCAGTCGAAGGACTCGGTCACCAGCGGGACCGTGGTCTTGCGGCGACCGCCGAACAGGATCGCCGAGATCGGCACGCCCTGCGGGTCGTCCCACTCGGGCGCCAGGATCGGGCACTGCGACATCGGCGTGCAGTAGCGCGAGTTCGGATGAGCGGCGAGGGTTTCGGTCTCCCGCAGGTGCCAGTCGTTGCCCTTCCAGTCGATCAGGTGATCGGGCTCGCCCTCCAGGCCCTCCCACCACACGTCGTTGTGGTCGGTCAGCGCGACGTTGGTGTAGACGGTGTTGCCCGCGTTCATGGTGGCCATGGCGTTGGGGTTGGAGCTGTAGTTGGTGCCCGGCGCGACGCCGAAGAAGCCGAACTCCGGGTTCACCGCGTAGAGGCGGCCGTCCTTGCCGAAGCGCATCCAGGCGATGTCGTCGCCGAGGGTTTCCGCGCGCCAGCCGGGAACCGTCGGCTGGATCATCGCGAGGTTGGTCTTGCCGCATGCGCTCGGGAACGCGGCGGCGATGTAGTAGGCCTTGTTCTCCGGGGAGATCAGCTTGAGGATCAGCATGTGCTCGGCCAGCCAGCCCTCGTCATGGGCCATGGCCGAGGCGATGCGTAGCGAGTAACACTTCTTGCCGAGCAGCGCGTTGCCGCCGTAGCCGGAGCCGTAGCTCCAGATCTCGCGGTCCTCGGGGTAGTGGGTGATGTACTTGGTGTCGTTGCACGGCCACGGCACGTCGGCCTGGCCCTCGGCCAGCGGCGCGCCGACGGAGTGCAGCGCCTTCACGAACGGCTTGTCGGTGCCGAGCTTCTCCAGCGCGGCGGCGCCCATCCGGGTCATCACGCGCATCGACACGACCACGTACTCGGAGTCGGTGATCTCGACGCCCAGCTTGGGGTCCTCGGCGCCGAGCGGGCCCATGCAGAACGGCACCACGTACATGGTGCGGCCCTTCATCGAGCCGCGGTACAGCTCGGTCATGGTCGCGCGCATCTCGGCGGGGTCGACCCAGTTGTTGGTCGGGCCCGCGTCGGCCTCGGTCTTCGAACAGATATAGGTGCGCGACTCGACTCGAGCCACGTCGGAGGGGTCGGAAAGTGCGAGGAAGGAGTTCGGCTTCTTCTTCTCGTCGAGTCGCTTGAACGTGCCCGCCGCAACGAGTTGGTTGGTCAGCCGATCCCATTCGTCATCGGAACCGTCCGCCCAGACCACTCGCTCCGGCTGAGTGAGTTCTGCGACTTCCTGTACCCAGGCGAGTAGTTCGCTGTGCTCGGTCGGCGTTTTGCCGTCGGATCCACGAAGACCAGGAATGGTCGCTGAGGTCATGAAAAACTCTCCTGAGATGGGCGGCTCTACGATGCTTCCGTCTGGCCTCCAGGCCCATGACCAGCGCGAACACACCGAGCGCCACCATTGGCGGGAAGGCACCCGCTACGACCAGTCGAATGCACGTCCCGGCTGGACGGCGTACATGGACGAAGCGGACGCCCAGGTTCCTGATTAGAGGTTAACGCGATGTGACGACCAGTACGGAATCGGGTACAGATCGGGTTGTCTCTCGAGTACCCAATAGATACCGATTCACTCTGGCGAAATCCGCCGATCGATGATCTCGATATCGCGTTCGCACGCGGCGAGTTGTCCGGGTTGTTCGGCAGCGGTCCGTCGCAAACGCGCCTCCAATTCGGCAACGCGGCGATCGGTCTCGACGATTCGCGCGGTGCTCGAACGCACCACGCGATCGGCGAGGGTGGTCTCCATTTCCACGAGCGCGGTCGCCGCCCGCTGCTCGAGCTGGGCTTTCACATTGACCAACGCGTCCGACACCCATTGCCTGACGTGCGCGCGGTCGGCAACCTGTCTGCGCGCTCGCACCACCCAGCCCGCCGCGCCTGCCCCGAGCAAAAGCGTCACCGGCACGCTCGCGACGTCCAGCGTCGACACCAGCGCGAGTGGCGAAACCAACAGTCGGCCGAGGCCGACACCCGCCGACGCGCCGAGCGCGATCATGAGGTGATCTTCGACACCTCGGTGCCGCGGTTCCGGGTCAGGGCCCACCCGGGGTGCGGGATCACGCCGCCGGGCGGCCGGCTCGACTGTCGAACCGTCGACCCGCACAGCCAGCTCGGCCAGCCTCCGCTCGACCTCCAGGTCCACAGCACCGGTCAGCTCGGTCACCGCCTGCTGCAACCGGTCCGGATAGTCGCCCAGCTGGGACGGGCGCATTCGATCGAGTTCGCCACGCGCGGCGGTGTGCAGCGCCCGCACCCGAGAGCCGACATCGGTCATCAGGTCGACCCTGGCCAGGTGCAGTTGGCTGCGCAGCGTCGACAGCACCGTCGCCCGGCCACCGTCGCGGCCCGCGAGCAGCGTGGTTCGTTCTTCCCGCCACTGCGCGGGTTCGGCGCCGGAACGCAGCGCCGCGACCTGATCCACCACCCGCTGGCGGGTATCGGCCAGCACTCGGGTGGTGACGGCCGCGAGCCTGCCCTCGCTATCGGCTTCGGCACCCGCGGATGCCGCGGCGAGTTCGGCGTGCAGTGCAGTCAGTCCGGAGCGATCCAGCAGGCCGGCGTCGCCGCCCGCGCGGGCCGCCACCGCGAGCCGGGCCGAGACCGGCACGATATCCAGGTCGGCAGCGCCCTGCGCGGCGAGCAGTTCGAGATTGTGTGCGCGGACCGAGCGCCAGTCCTGATAGGCGTGGATCCCGTTCATCGCGAGCAGGATTCGAGCGCCGTCGGCACGCAGCCGTTGCACCAGCCGCAGCGTATCGGCGCCGAGTGAGCTGCCCGCGTCGAGCAGGATCAGCGCGACCGCCGCGGGCGCCACCCCCGACGGGGAGGTTGTTTCGACGGCCGCGCTCGCGTCGGCCACCGGATCCGACAGCAGGATCCGAGGCTCGAACCGCGCCAATTCGGTGCGCAACAGCGTGGTGTTGGCGTCATTGGGCCCGATCAACGTGACCGCCGATGCGCCGCCGGTTCCGACAACGGCGCGCATGAGTGCCATGCCCTGCGGATTCCACCGCGCAACCACTGCCTCGACATCGGGCGGCAGCGGCGGCGCATCGGGCGCGCGCGATGTCTGCGGCTGATCGGCCGGTGAAAGTGCCTGCTCCGGTTGCTCAGAGTCCGGCACTGCTCATCCGCTCCCATAGTCGGATGTAGCAGTTGTGGACGCGCAGGGCGGCGCGACGGGCAGCGGGCGACATATCGCTGGAGACAACCGCCCGCCAGCGCGCGGCCCTGGCCAGCGCGTCGTCGGCATCGGCGGGCGAGGGCGAACGGTACCCGGCCGCAAGGTGCGCGACATCGGGGCAGGCGAGTCCGGCGCACAGACCCATCCACAGCGCGTCGTCACCGAAGAGATAGTCCTCGAGGATGTCGCGGGCGTGGCCACCTTCGCCGGGCACCGCGGCGGCCGCGAGCCGGGCCAGCTCGTCGAGCAGCACGCCACCGCGCAGCGCCGAAACCTGCTCGTAGCGGCGGTGCAGGGTCTGGTGCAGCGCGTCGATGCCGCTCACCGCGTGCAGGATTTGCAGCAGGGCGTGCGGGGTGAGCTCGGGGTCCTGGCGCAGTGCGATGAGTGCGGAGCTCACGCCGTAGAGATCCCAGCGGTGCAGTAACTGCTCCCGTTCCGCGACATCGGGCCCGGCCGATGGCGAGACGAACAGATCGGGAGACAGCGTCAGCGCGGGATCGGTGGCGCCTGCCAGTCGTTGCAGCGTCGCCATATCGGCATCGTTCAACGCGCCGGCCCTGGTGCGCACCGCCAACGAAGCAACCACCGGCAGCGTGAGAATGCCCAGCTCTCTGCTGTATTGCTCGGCGGCGGCGACTGCATCGCCCCAGCGCGAACCGACCGCGTCGGCCTTGTTCAACACCACGACGGTGTGTTCGGGCGGCAGGGTGGCCAGGATGCGGCGGTCGGCGGGCAGCGGTGCGCCGGAGAGGACATAGACGATGATGTCGGCGTCGAGCACCGGGTCGGACGCGCCCGGTTCGTCCACCGGACCGGTCTCCACTGCGGACATGAGCGCCAGCGCATGCAGGACCGTACTGCGGCCGGCGTGCGCGCGACCGGTCACCTGGATCCGCGGCGGCCTGCGCCACCGAGCGCTGACTACGCCGACCTGATTCGACAGCTGCGGATCGTTGCCTGCGCCCGAGCGCAGCATGGCGATCAAATGGTCGAGTTGGTCGAGTTCACGCGCGGGTCCGCCGGGTCGGGCGGCAGGCCCGTTGGTTTCGGTGGCTGTCGACATAGCTGCACACCCCCTTTACGGTGCGCAATTCTGTCAGACGCCGGGCCGGAAGACGGTGCGGACCGCTCAGCTTCCGCTGAAGTATTTGTTCGCGGTGCGCACGGCCCAGTTCGGTGCGTACTTGGCGGCGACGGCGAGCACCTTTGCCTGGGTACCGATTTCGTAGTGCACCCTCGGCAGCCGTCCACGTTTGCGGGTGACTTCCCAGATGCCGGAGGCGACATCTGCTGCGGTGAGCCGCACGCCGAACGACTTCGTCGACGCGGTCTCCATACCGTCCACCATCGCGGTCGCCACGAACAACGGCCACACCGCAATCACCCGGATATCGTGCCGCTCCCATTCGAGATCCAATGCCTCTGTGAGGCTCTTGACCGCGGACTTGGTCGCGCCGTAGCTGGCGAGCTGGGGTTGGCCGTAGATCGCCGATGCCGAGCACAAATTCACCACCTGCGCGCCGGGAGTGGCCCGCAGCAACGGGAACGCCGCGTGCGTGCCGTTGATGACGCCGCCCAGATTGACATCGACGATCGCCTGATGGGTGGCCAGATCGATGGACTCGAAGGGACCTGCGCGCAGGATCCCCGCGTTGTTGATCAGGATGTCGAGCCGGCCCGCATCGGCGGCGAACTCCGTGAGCCGCTCGGCCCAGTGGGTGTTGTTGGTCACATCGAGCACTCCGGTTCGCACAGTGCCGCCTGCGCCCGTGATGTCACCCGCGAGCCTGGTCAGCCCCACCTCGTCGATGTCGTAGGCGCCGACGTGATACCCGTGCGCAGCGAAAAGCAGCGCCGTCGCCCGCCCGATTCCGGCCGCCGCGCCCGTGATGATCACCGTCGGTCCGCTCATGTCGGGGAGTCTAGTGCGGTGCCGAGCCCCCTCCCAGGTGCTTCACAGAGTTAACGTCGTTCGCTTACGCTGCTGTGATGGTCGGCACCATACTCGCTGCGCAGCTATGCTTTTCGATCGCGGCAAGCCGGCCGGCGCAGACGAGCCGTCGGCGCTGCTCGATGAGGAGGTGCGATGACCGTCGACGTCATCGGCGTTGTCGACCCGGACCCGAATCACGGATTCGACCGCAAGCCGTTGTTGCCGAGCAACGATCCGTTCCTCCGGCCGCCGAAGGGCTTCGCCGCCAAAGCGGCGGGCACCGTCCTGCGCAGTCGCAGGGTCGATCTGGCCCTGCTCGGTGTTGTCTCGCAACAGGTTTCGGCGTGGCAACTGCTCTACCGCAGCTGTGACATGCACGGCACACCCGAGGTGGCGATCACGACGGTGCTGCTACCGCTGGGCGCCGACCCGAGCGAAGATCGGCCACTGCTTGCTTTCCAGACCGCCATGGACGCGGTCGCGGAGAGATGTTCGCCCTCCTACGCGCTGCGGCGCGGATCGCACGCACTCGGATCGGTGACCCAGCTCGAATGGCTGCTCGTCGCGAACGCGCTGCGGCGCGGCTGGGCGGTGACCATCGCCGATCACGAAGGCCCGCACGGGAACTTCGGCGCCCCACGCGAACCCGGCTACCGCGGGCTCGACGGCATTCGCGCGGCACTGAATTTCGGGCCGCTGGGCCTGCGTCCCGACACCAGGGTCGCGGTATGGGGTTATTCCGGTGGCGGCATGGCCAGCTCCTGGCTGGTCGAGATGGCGCCGACCTACGCGCCGGAGATCGATATCGTCGGTGCGGTGCTCGGCGCACCGGTCGGCGACCCAGGCCAGGTCTTCGCCCGGCTCAACGGCGGCCGCTACGCCGGGCTGCCCGCCATCGTCATCGCAGTGCTGCGCAGGCTGTACCCCGCCCTCGGCACGGTGTTCGACAACGACCTCGCCCCCGAAGGTCACCGGCTCATCGCACGCGCGGAACGGGCGACGCCGTTCTCGGCCATCACGGGCCTGACCAAGAAGGACGTCGGCGCCTACCTGACCCGCCCGCTCGACGAGGTGCTCGCCGCCCCCGATCTGCAAGCCATGCTCGACGACCTGAAGCTCGGCTACGCGACCCCGGCCTGCCCGTTGCTCGTCGTGCAACCGGTCCATGACCAGATCATCCACGTGGACGGCATCGATGCGCAGGTCGATCGGTATCGGCGCGGTGGCGCCACGGTCACCTACGTGCGCGATCGTCTCAGCGAACACTTCTCGCTGCTGCCGCTCGCCACCCCGATCAGCCTCAATTGGCTGGCCGACCGACTCGAAGGTCAACCGGTGCGCGACACCGGCGACTCGACGGTCTGGTCGGTCGCGGCCTCACCCGCCGGACTGCGCGGCCTGCTGGAAATGGCCGTGACCGCGGCCAAGGTCGCGCTCGGCAGGCCGCTGATGCAGGAGGCAGAACCCACATCCCGAATCCCCCGCGAACGCGCCGCCTGACCACCCGGTCACCGCCGCCACAGTGTCGCGTCGGGCGACCGACAGGCAGTGTGGTTCGAACGACCTGCAAACCAGCCGCTAGCGGCGCAGTTTCGACCGGCCCGCAAGCGACCGCAAGCGGCCGATTGCCGCCCCGATCACCCGATGCTGGACAATGGATACCGTGAACGACGCCGCGAACCACACTGCCGAGTCAGTTCCGGAACCACCGTCCACACCATCGGTACCGGCTGACAACGAACCCCGACGGGGCACCGCCTCCCGCCTGTACCCCCGCGTCACGAGCTTCCGCTCGCGCCGGGGCGCGCTGACCCCGACCCAGCAGCAATCCTGGGCTCGCACCTGGCCGCGCATCGGCGGCGAGGTCTCCGACGAGCGCCTCGACGACACCGCCTGGTTCGGCCGTGCAGCCCCCCTCGTCATCGAGATCGGTTGTGGCACAGGCACCGCCACCGCCGCGATGGCACAGGCCGAACCGCACCTGAACCTGATCGGCATCGAGGTCTACAAGCCGGGCCTCGCCCAACTCGTGCAGCGGATCGAGCGCGAGCACATCGAGAACATCCGGCTGCTGCGCGGCGACGCCGTCGATGTGCTGGAAAATATGATTGCCGAGCAGTCGCTGACAGGCGTCCGAGTCTTCTTCCCCGACCCGTGGCCCAAGGCGCGCCATCACAAGCGGCGGCTGCTGCAGCCCGCCACCTTCGCCCTCATCGCGAGCAGGCTCCGCCCCGGCGGCGTGTTGCATGTCGCCACCGATCACGCCGACTACGCTGAGCACATCGCCACGGTCGGCGCCGCGGAATCCCAGCTCATCGGCCTGAACGAGACCACGGGTGGGGTCAGTGCCGAGCATCGGGACAGCGCCCCGATCGGCTTCGAGCGGCCGGTTACCAAATTCGAAGGCAAAGCGCATCGCGCTGGAAGTGCCATCACCGAGTTCATATGGGGGAAGATCGAATGATGAGCGAGCGAACAATTAGCTCAGCCGTCATGGCGGTCATGACGGAGTTGTGCGAGGCGGAGTCATGAGCATCAGTGAGATAGCCCCCGAGGTCGTGGATGTTGTCGGGGAGATGCACGGCACCGGACCGGAGGTGCTCGGCGGTGTGACTTCCGATGTGCGCCGAGTCCTGCTGGTGTGGGACGCCCCCAACCTCGACATGGGTCTGGGCGCGATCCTCGGTGGCCGCCCTACCGCTGCCTACCGCCCCCGTTTCGATGCGCTCGGCCGCTGGCTGCTCGCGCGCACGGCTGAGCTGTCGGTGGGCAGCACCTACCGGGTCGAGCCGGAAGCGACCGTCTTCACCAATATCGCCAGCGGCACCGCGGACGTGGTCCGCCCGTGGGTCGAAGCGCTGCGCAATGTCGGCTACGCCGTGTTCGCGAAGCCCAAGATCGATGAGGACTCCGATGTCGACGCGGACATGCTCGCGCACATCGAACTACGCAGCCGCGGCGCCGGACTGGCAGGCATCATGGTCGCCTCCGCCGACGGCCAGGCATTCCGTGAGCCGCTCGAGGAGCTTGCCGCACACGGAGTCCCTGTTCAGGTACTCGGCTTCCGCGAGCATGCGAGTTGGGCCGTCACATCCGATACCCTCGAATTCATCGACCTCGAGGACATCCCGGGCGTGTTCCGTGAACCGCTGCCCCGGGTCAGCCTCGACTCGCTGCCCGATGAAGGTGCTTGGCTGCAGCCGTTCCGGCCGCTGTCGGCACTGCTCACCTCTCGCCCCTCGCAAGGAGTCGCTTAGTGTTTACACGCTGGGGCGATCTGGTCTATCGGTGGCGCTTCGCCGTAATCGGCGTGGTGACGGCCGCTCTCTTGGCATTGGGCGGATACGGCCTCGGCCTCGAAGACCACCTCAGCTCCAGCGGGTGGGACGATCCCACGTCACAATCCGCGCAGGCCGCGCGGTTGTCCGACCAAGCGTTCGGCCGCGATCACAACAGCGACGTGATCGTGCTGTACACCGCGCCGGACGGTCGGACGATCGACGATCCCGAGTTCAGGCAGAAGATCGTCGACAGTCTCAACAGCCTGCCACGCGAGCACCCGAACGAGATCACCAAGATCAACGGTGCCTACTGGCAGACAGAGACCGGCCCCGCCTCACCGATGACGTTCGGCTCGAAGGACAAGAAGTACACCTTCGCCTCGATCGCCATCCAGGGCGACAACGACACCGATATGGTCCGGAACTTCCGGAATGTGAAGGACGTCTTCGCCATCCCCGGTATCGATGTGCAGGTCGCCGGTCTGCAAGCGGTGGCAGGCACACTCAACGACACCATCAAGAGCGACTCCAAGCGGATGGAGATGCTGGCCATCCCCGCCGTCGCGATCTTGCTGTTCTTCATCTTCGGCGGCGTCGTCGCGGCCGCGCTGCCCTTGATCGTCGGCGGTCTCACGGTGATCGGCGCCAACGGCATCGTGATGTTCCTGACGAGGTTCACCGAGGTGAACTCCTTCGTCTCCAGCGTTGTTTCCATGATCGGCCTCGGTCTGGCGATCGACTACGGCCTGTTCATCGTGAGTAGATACCGCGAGGAACTCGCCGAGGGCTACGACACCAAGGCCGCGGTACGGCGCTCGGTGATGACTGCGGGTCGCACCGTCGTGTTCTCCGCGACGATGATCATCGCCAGCCTCGGCGGCATGCTGCTGTTCCCGCAGGGCTTCCTGAAGTCGATCGCCTACGGCTGTATCGCCACCGTGGCGCTCGCGGCGCTGACCGCCATCACGATCCTGCCCGCGATGCTCGGCGTTCTCGGGCCGAAGGTCGACTTCCTCGGACTCAAGCGGTTCCGCAAGACCAAGACCGCCGAGGAAATCGAGAACGGCTTCTGGGGCAAGTCCACCCGCTGGGTGATGCAACATCCGCTCAAGATCGCGATCCCGATCTGCATCGGCCTGCTGCTGTTGATCATTCCGGTCAAGAACCTCGCCTTCGGCGGCATCAACGAGCGTTATCTGCCGCCGGACAACACCACTCGACTCGCGCAGGCGAAGTTCGATTCGATCTTCCCGCTACGCAAGTCCGATCCGATCCAACTGGTGTTCGTCTCCGACAACAGCACCGATGTCGGCAAGGTGTGGGCCGAAGCCAAGCAGGCGCCGGGGTTGACGGGCACCTTCGAGGTACCGACACGGTCGAATAACGACCCCGATATCTATCGCACCGCCGCGACGCTGGCGGACTCCGAGAACGCGGATCCGACCATCGACTATCTGCGCTCGCTCGAAGTACCCGACAACGTGCAGATGTACGTCGGCGGGCAGCCGACGATCCAGAAGGACAGCATCGACGCGCTGCTGGACCGGATGCCGTGGATGATCGCGCTCGTCCTCTTCGTCACCACGCTGCTGATGTTCCTGACCTTCGGTTCGCTGGTGCTTCCGATCAAGGCCGCGTTGATGAGCGCGCTCGGATTGGGTTCCACGCTGGGCATTTTGACGTGGATTTTCGTCGACGGGCACGGTGCGGGCCTGCTGAACTTCACGCCGCAGCCGATCATGTCGCCAGTGCTGGTGCTGATCATCGCCGTCATCTACGGCTTGTCGACCGACTACGAGGTATTCCTGTTGTCGCGCATGGTCGAAGCGCGAACGCAGGGGGCATCGACCACCGAGGCCGTGCGCATCGGCACCGCGCAGACCGGCCGCATCATCACCGCCGCCGCGCTCATCCTGCTCGTGGTCACCGGGGCGTTCGCGTTCTCCGATCTGGTGATGATGCAGTACCTGGCCTACGGCATGATCGCCGCGCTGTTCATCGACGCCACCATCCTGCGCATGCTGCTGGTGCCCGCGACGATGAAACTGCTCGGCGACGACTGCTGGTGGGCCCCCGCCTGGATGAAGAAGGTGCAGCAGAAGGTCGGCCTCGGCGAGCCGATCCTCGACGACGAGCGCCCCGGCGGGGGCGAGGTCGTCGACCTGGTCAAGACCACGCCGATCACCGACCCGGTCACCATGCTGATGCCCGCGCTCGCGGAAGGCACGCGCCTGCCGAAGTCGCCGCGCCGCCCGCGCACGGTGGAGGAGATCGAAGCCGAGGCGCCGACACAGCATTTCCGCAGTCTCGGGCATGTGCCGCCGCGATCCGCGCCGACCAACCCCGAACACACCGGACCCCGGGTCACTCCGGTACACGACCCGAGCAGGCCGAGAGCCGCGCACTCCGCGCCTGCATCGCCCGAGGTGCCCGCGCCTCGGCCGATGCCCTCGGTCCAGGTGCCGCAGGACCGGACCGGACCACGGCCCGGGGCTGCCACGCCACCGCAAGCACCTGTTCCCTTGCTGCCGACCACGCAGTCACCCGCTCCCTCGGTGCCCACAGCACAGACACCGACGCCGAGCACACATGCGCCCGTTCCTTCGCCTCCGGTCGCGCAGGCGCCAATGCCGTCCTCCCAGGCACGGACGCCATCGATAGCAACCACACCGGTGCCCATGCCGTCGACTCGTGCCACACAGCCACCGGTTCCGCCGACGCCCGCAGCACCGGTACCGACGGCAAACACTCCGATCGATCACCCGACCCACCACGCCGCACCCGAAAATCCTGCGGCGCCACATGACGAACCGGACAACGGGCCGCCGACCACACGCAGCACCATCGAAAACTGGATGGCCGAACTACGCTCCTCGCGCCGCACCGGCAAGCCCGACGAAGGCCGCCATCACGGTGGAGACGGCCGCACCGTCAGCGTCAACGAACTTCTGCGTCGCCGCGACCAGGAGTAGCCGCCCCGCACTAGGGTGGGCACGTGAGTTCACATGTGCTTGTCGTCGCCGATGTTTCGTCGAGTCCGGAGAATGCCGAGGAACTCGGCCGCGCCTTGCGCGAGTTCGCGCAAGCCTGCCGCACCGAACCCGGCTGCTTGTCCTACGACGTGTTCCACTCCGTCGAACAGCCCGAGCGCTATGTGAGCATCGAAAAATACGTCGACTCCGCGGCATTCGCCGCGCACCGGGCCGCCGACCATTTCCGTGAGATCGGACTGGCCGAGGTGATGCCGCTGGTCACCCGGCGAGACGTGCAGATGTACGACCCGGCAAGCAATATTCCCGCCACGCAGTAGCTGCCATCCCGCGGCCGCACTCCAGGTGCGGCCGTGATCGGCCCGTGGTTCAGTGGGCTGCGGTGTCGCCCGAATCTCGGGTTGCCCCGCCGGCTTCGGCGAAGGCTCGGGCGTAACGAGTGCCCACTGTCAGAAGCAGGACGCCGACGACCAGGAAGGCGGCGACTCGGACCAGGCCGTCGAGGGTGGCGAGGTCGAAGAGGAAGAGTTTGGCCAGGGCGGCGGCGGTGACGAGGAGGCCGGAACCGAGGGCCAACTTGGCCACCGAGGCCGAGCGGGCCAGGTTGCGCAGACCGAACAGCAGGGCGCCGGTTGCCGCTGCCATCCACAGGATGGTGGCGGCGCTGTGTCCGACGACGAAGCCGTCGGGCAGGCCGGTGGCGACGCCGACCGATACCGTTGCGGCCGTCACCGCGTAGAGGGCAACGACACTGGCGGGTATCCACAGGATCGATTCGGTGGTTTCATCACCGGTCCGAGTCGCGAACTTCCGGACGCACCACACGCCTGCCGCGACCACCGCAAGGGCGAGCACGGCGGCCAGCGCCGTCGAGATGCCAAGCTGCTCTTCCGCGTAGCGCTGTGCCGCAAGCGTTTCCGAATTCACGGTGGCGAGGTAGACCAGCGCGCCGACCACCGCGAACGCCGCCGCGATGCCCGCGGCCACCCGCGACCGCTGCTGCCCGGCCATGCCGAGGAAGCCCGAGGTCACCAGGAACAGCGCTATCGGCAGCGTCTGAACTTCGGTCACGCCGATGCACGCCTCCAACAGTGCGAACGAACCCGCGACCGCGGCGACCAGCCCGACATGCCCCGGAATCCGTACCAGCTCACGCAGTTTCGACACGGTCGACACTGCAGCGACGAGCAACAGCACCACGGCGAAGACCGCAGCGACGATGGCGCCCGTGTGCCGCGCGAACAACGCGGGCGCGGCCAGCAGCGGTATCGTCGCCAATCCGAAAGTGATTGTGGCGGTGAGGTCTCCCGGCCGCCGACGAACTACCAGAATGTTGCCGATGAGTCCGACAACGGCGACTGCCACGGCTGCGGCGAGCAGCTGATACACCCGGTCGTGGGCCGCAGCGTCGAAAGCGGCCGAGCCGATGGCCAGCAAGGTCGCCAGCACGGCGGGCAGTGTCCGCACCACATGCAGCAACGGCCAGTCCCGGTCCAACTGCACCGGCACGCAGGCCAGCTGCAACACGATCAGGAAGGCCGGCAACACCACCTCGGTCGTCACCACCGGCGACAACACCGCCGCACCCGCGACGACAAGCACCGCAAGCGGTTGCGACTTCCAGTGCATCGCCAGCGCGACACCACCCGCGGCGACCGCGAGCGCCACCGCGAGGCCGAGCGGCGGATACAACCAGTCGTAAATCGCGCTCACCGCAACAACATCCAGATAAGCACCGGCAATACCGGTGGCCGCCAAGGCAATTCCACCCACGCGACCACCGGCGCGCCCGAACACTCGCATCCCCGCGCCCACCAGCGCCACCGAGAACACCGCCCCGGCGACAACTCGTGGCACCGGCCCGAACAGGCCCGCCTGCGCGGCGAGCACCAGCAGCATCACCACACCGATCAGCGTCACGCCCACCCCGGCCACCGCCAGCATCCGGCTGATCATCCCTTCCTGCTGCCACCACGGGGTGTGCGGCACAGCAGGTCCCCGCCGCACCGGCGGACGCATCCCAGGCGGTACCGCACCCATCGGGGGCATCGGCCCGCTCGGAATTCCGGTCGCCTGGACGCCTGGCGCAAGCATCCCCGCAGGCCAAGTGGGCCGGCCCGCCGGAGGCATTCCCGCAGACCCCCCAGCCCAATTCGGCTGCCCCGCCACCGGCATTCCCCCTGACGCACCAGCCCAATTCGGCTGCCCAGCCACCGGCCCGGGGGTAAACCGCGGAACATACCCAGGCGCGCCACCTGGCACCTGACCCGTCGGTGGCGCGCCGGCACCACCTGCCGGCATCGTCTGCGGCGCAGGTGGCGGTGGCATGGGCGCCTGCGGAGCCATGGGCACTGCTCCAGGCTGCGGCACCCGCGCGGATTCATCCACAACCCCGGCACTTACCGGTGCCGAAACACCGGATGCCGCAACCGAACCCGCGGTCACCTGTGTCCGCAGCAACTCCAGGTCCCGACCGAGCACACCCATCTGTGTCCCGAGCGCAGCGAACTCCCCCGACAGTCGCGAAATAAGCGCCGGATCGATAGATGTAGTCATAACCCAATGCTCGGTCCACACACTCCACTCGAGCATGAGTAGAAACCCCCGCTGACGCCCCGATATCTACCCGAACTGCCGAGACACTATGAGCGCCCGGACTTCCCCGCACCAGTCGAACGGTCGATTCACCTCGGTTTCGATCACCGATTTCTGATCGACTCGGACCAGATCGAGAGCATTCATCCCTGAGCACACAACTCGACGAGATAGGACAACGAAATGAGCGTTGTACCAGTTGAACCCCGACCCTTGTCGCAACTCGAGGCTGCAGTTGTGGCAAAGCTGCTCGCTGTTGATTTCGAGGGCGCTGCTCAGTTCCGGACGCAGATTCCATTCACGCAGGTTGTCGCGACATGGGGCGCAGACGCACCGAGCGTCGATCTGGAGGTAGCGCCCGGTTCGGAGCAAGCAGGTCTCATCGGCGGAGAACTACCGCGCGTGGTGAGGTCCGAAACGAGCGGGGTTCGTACATCGGAGAAGTCACCCTATGGGCAACCGACGGTTTCCTGTCTGCGATCGAATACGGGTGGGTGACCGAGGACCGGCCGACCTCATTGCCGGCCCCAATGCTGATGACGGTATCCGCCTAGGTCGGTCCGTCCTCGTGATGAGTCACCTGCGCCACTACGACGACCGGCTGGGCTGGAGCCGCGTACGTTGACGGCTCCAGCGGTGGATTCCACTCAGCTCCCACCCGAATCTCGGGTGGGAGCCTCGTGATCGGATGGCTTCAGGCGGCCGGTGCTCGCACGGTGGTCACCTGGTGAACGGCGTTGATCACCGCCGAGCGGGGTGGCATGCGGAGCACGCCGGGGGCCGGTTCGCCCGCCCAGTGCCAGCCGAGTTGGGAGTCGGTGCTGGGCAGTAGGACGTGACGGCCGCCGGGGATGACGGTGACGTGATGGCCTGCCAGGCAGCGACGGATGGAGATATCCACCGGGTTGGCCGGGCTGGGCTGGGTGACCAGGAAGGTCCAGGTGCGCTCGCCGGGATCGGCCACCACCGGGGTGGTGTAGGTCCGGTCGAGCGTGGCCAGCACCTTGCGGCCCAGTTCAGGGGGCATCACCAGGGCGCCGAGGATGGAGCCGGTGGTGATCATGGGGCGGCCTGCCAGCAACTGGACCGGTAGTCCGTAGCGATGTCGCAGTAGGTGCGCGACCTCGTGGGGTGAATGACAGCGTTCGAACATGGCTCTACTCCTCGCCGAATCCAGTGCATCCTGGGGAGACTGCGCGGGGTAGTGACACCGCGCGCGGTCCTCGGCGTAGCGGGCCGTGCTGGTCGTGCACACGCTGGGTGTGGCGTGCGGTTCCGATGAAAGATATCCCCTGCTCCAGTGCGCGATCGGCGCTTCGATCCCGCACGGCCGTGTTCGGCATGATTGTCATTGCCGCCGCCCTTTGCTGTGAAAGTTGCAGAAAGGCAACGGTATTCCAACTACGGGTGAACGAGTCGTACGCAATGTCCCACTTTCGATGAGCGCAATCCTTTAGCGTCGTACCCTGAAACGTGGACGTAACAAAGGACTCGGGTTCATGGATGATTCGTCGATCGGCGTGCGGATCCGGCTGTTCCGCGGTAAGGCGCTCACCCAGCGTCAACTCGCCGATCAGGCCGGTGTGAGCGTGGATTTGGTGCGCAAGCTCGAACAGGGCGGACGCCAGACCGCCTCGATTGCCAGCCTGCAAAAGTTGGCGCGCGCGCTGGACGTCGATATCTCCGACCTGGTCGGAAAACGCCATGGCATTCCCTCCGGAAATCCCGACGCGGGCATCGTCGCGATCCGCAGGGCACTCACCCCCGTCGACGATCTGCTCGGCGAGATCCCCGAGGAGCACGCGGTCACCCACAACGAGGGCAGTCGCGCAGTCGATTACGCATGGGGCGCGTACTGGGCGGGCCGCTACGAGCTGCTCAGCTCGATTCTGCCCTCGGGCCTGGTCCAGCTCCGCGCGACCGTGCACGCGGCGCGCAACGGCATGGTCGCGCCCGCGAACGAACTGCTCGCCAGGATGTACTGGGTCACCGGCTGCACGCTGGTGCACCTGGGCCAGACCGACCCGGCCTTCCTGGCGATCCGGCAAGCACTCGTGGCGGCCGAGCAGGGCAACGACCCGTTGCTGCTCGCGACTATTCGCGGCTCGGTGGCCTGGCAGCTACTGGTACAGGGCAGGTACGACGAATCGCGCCGGGTCGCGCTGCGTGCGGCCGCGAACCTCGAGCCCGAGGGTGCGGAAACCCCGGCGCACCTGTCGGCCTACGGTTCCCTGGTATTGCAGGGCGCGACCGCGGCGGGACGAGCACAGAGTGTGCCCGAGGCACGCACACTGATCGAAGCGGCGGGCGAGGTCGCGTTGCGCATCGGCGGTGATCGCCACGACTACGAAACCTATTTCGGCCCTTCCCAGGTCGTCATGCAGACCGTCGATGTCAACGTATCCTCGGAGCGCTATCCGGAGGCTCTCGCCGCCGCGAAGGACATGCCGGCCAACTGCGGGCTCCCGCAAGCCTCCCGCGCCCGCCATCTCACCGACACCGCGGTCGCCTTGACCCGTACCGGGCAGACCGAACGCGCCCTCGACGCGCTGCTCAACGCGGAGCGGGTCGGCGGCGCGGACTGGATCAAATACCAGTCCCTGCCCCGGCACATCGTCTCCGAACTCCTCGATCATGATCGTCGAGTCCCGTTGCGCGCCTTCGCTCGTCGCATCGGGGTCAATACCTGAGCGCCGAACGGCACTGATCAGGCGGCGGCGATGCGCCACCACACGTGTTTCTAGTCGGACACCGAATCGGGGACCCGGAACCGCTCCGAGGCTCGCTCGAGGACCTCGTCGAGCACCTCGCGTGAACGCATCAGATCGGTGATGGTCCGAGTGATCCGGTCCCGCTCGGCGGCAAGTTCGTCGACCAATTCCGGCGTCGCGAACTCGTTGGCACCGCCGTCCACGTCGCGCATGCACGGCAGCAGCTGGGCGATCTTCTTGCTGGACAAGCCCGCCGCGTAGAGCTCTTGGATGTGGATAACCCGGTCCACCGCCCATTCGGGATAGTCCCGATGCCCGCCAGGCGTGCGCTCGGCCACCAGCAATCCCTGCTCCTCGTAGTAGCGCAACGATCGTTCGCTGACTCCGGTGTGCTGCGCCAACTCGCCAATTCGCATCCGCTACCTCGCATTTCGCCGTAGGACTTGAACTTCACATAGATGTCAGGTTTTACCGTACTCGCATGAAGAACACAGCAGCAGTTCCGAACCTCTTCGACCCCGCCGAAGTGGGCGCCCTGCAACTACCGCACCGCCTGGTGATGGCGCCGATGACCCGAAACCGCGCCGAGGCCGACGGCACCCCATCCACCCTGATGACCACCTACTATGCCCAGCGCGCCGGCGCCGGGCTGATCATCGCCGAGGCCGCCACGCCGAACCAGGTCGGCCAGACTTACACCAACATTCCCGCCATCCACACCGCCGCACATATCGAGGGCTGGCGGCGAGTCACCGACGCCGTCCACACCGCGGGCGGCCGGATGTTCCTGCAACTCCAGCACGGCGGCCGGGTCGGCCATCCCGACAACAGCGGTCTGACCCCGGTCGCACCGTCGCCCATCCCACTCGGCGAAACTATCCACACCCCGACCGGACAGCAGGACGCGGTTATCCCACACGCGCTGACCATCGACGAAATCCACTCCACCATAGCTGATTTCGCTACCGCGGCGCGCAACGCCATCGAGGCAGGTTTTGCGGGAGTGGAAGTGCACAGCGCCAATGGCTATCTGCTGCACCAATTCCTGGCCGAGAACACCAACCACCGCACCGATGGCTACGGCGGCGCGCTCGCCAACCGCATCCGGTTCACCGTCGAGGTGGTCGAAGCGGTCGCCGCCGCGATCGGACCCGAACGGGTCGGCTTGCGCATCTCGCCGGGAAACACCGTCAACGATATCGACGAGGGCGATACCGAAGCCATTTATCCCGCCCTTCTCGATGCGCTCGCCGACAAGGGTCTGGCCTATCTACACATTGTCTGGGCCGATCCCGACCAGCCCCTTTTCCACCAGCTCCGGAAGGCCTGGCCGAGCACGGTGATCGCCAATCCGAACCTCGGCTGGGGCGTCCCGCTCCCTGGTCGAACGACTCCGCACCGGTGCGGCACTGAACCCCGTCCGCGATGCCCACCTCATGTACGTCGGCGGCGCGGAGGGCTACACCGACTACCCGACGCTGGCCGCTCCCGAGCAGCGCAGCGCACTGCTCGAACGAACCGGCGCCTGAGGACCTCAGCGCTCCATGAGCTTGCGCCAATGCGCGCTCAGCGGGTGCTTCGCGGTGACGGAGCCGAAGCGGACCCGGCCGAGCACGACCAGGTGCAGTGGACCGAACGGCGGACCGGTGCGGACCTTGTTGTTGACGCTGGAGCCGATGAGGTCGAGGGCATTGAGATCGACGGTGGCCTCGGCCGGGACGATCAGGGTCAGCGAGCTGCAGTAATCGTCGACATGCAGCTCGACTACCTGCGTGGACATGATCGCCTCGGTGAAATCCAGCGTGACGCCGGAGAGCCATGTGTTGGTCTGCAGCGACGGCGCCACGTGCCAAGGCCCACGGCGATGGACGCCGGACAAGCGGCTGCGGATCACATGGCCCGGCGTCGCAGGTGAGGGGCCCGGCACCGGGGTCACTGGTCCGCGCTTGGTGAACGGCGACGCGGAATTCATCAACGGCGCAGCGCTACCGAAGGTCGACGGCGCCGCGGCAGGATGCCCGACCAGCCGAACACCGGGCAGATCGATGAGCACGACATTGAGTTCGCCACGAGTCTTGGCAGCCAGCGCGGTGTCCATCCGCTCGGTGAACTCGCCGAGCGACAGCATCCCGAGCCCGACCGCGCGTTGCAACAACTGGCCGACATGCTCGCGCTCGGCATCGGAGACGCGCAACTCCCTGTTGCCCACCACATCGCCGCGGCCGACACCGTCGGCTACCGATTCGGGTCCGCCCATGAATCCGAGGTTACCGATCCCCCACCCCCCACACATCAGGGCGATCCCGGATTCTCAGCACGACTTCAGTCACACCAGCCCAGCTCCGCACCCGCTCACGATCCACACCACGCAACGGCTACGGAGTCGTAGGCCACGCACGCGCCCAGCTCGTTCGGTGGCGGGCCAATGCGCGTAATGACGCAGCCAGGTACCGCTCGAGCCAGGCCGCAGTCGTTCCCGCTCTGGCGCGGCTAGGTGCTATTCGAGGCCTTGTTCGATCGCGTAGCGGGTGAGTTCTACACGGTTGGCGAGTTGGAGTTTGCGGAGGGTCGCCTGGACATGGTTCTCCACCGTGCGGTGGCTGAGGTTGAGGCGGGCGGCAATTTGTTTGGCGGACAGGCCCTTTGCCACCATGCGCAGCACCTCGGTCTCCCGTTCGGTGAGCGCGGGCCGGTGTAGTTCGTCGGGCTGTGCGGGAGTTGTGGCCATGCGGCGGTATTCGCCGAGGACCAGGCCGGCGAGCCCGGGTGTGAACACGGGCTGCCCGGCAGCGGTCGCGCGGACCGCGTCGATCAGCTCGGCGACCGAAGCGCTCTTCACCAGATAACCCGAGGCGCCCGCTTTGATCGCATCCAGGACATCGTCGCGTTCGGCGGATGCGGAAAGCACAAGCACCCGGCTCTGCGGTGATACCCGCAGCACCTCGGCGGTGGCCTCGGCGCCGTTCCCGTCGGGCAATTGCATATCCATCAGCACCACGGTCGGGCGCACCGCCGCCGCCCGCCGGGTGGCGGATCCGACTCCGTCGGCGGTGGCGGCCACCTCGAATCCGGCCTCGGCGAGATCTCGGGACACGCCGTCGCGCCACATCGGGTGGTCGTCGACGACCATCACCGAAACAGGCTCGGCCGCTTGCTTATCGGTCACGCCATACCTCCTGTGTCGGCACTGTCCGCTCAGGCACGCGGCACCCGGAATTCCCATTCGGTACCGAAGCCGACCCCGCCATCGGCCTCGGTCAGCAGGTCCGCCGCCCCGCCGAGCGCGGCGATCCGGCCCACGATGGATCGTGAAACACCCATCCGCCCTTCGGCTTCGGCCTCGGCCAATCGCCCGGCCGGTATCCCGACACCATCGTCGCGCACGCTGATGATCAGCTGGTCACCAGTGTCCTCCAGCAGCACATACGCTTTCGCGTCGGCCCCGGCGTGCAGCGCGACATTGGACAGCGCTGTCGCCACAGCCGCCGCGATCTCCTGCGCGGTCCAGCGTCCGATCAACACCGGCTGGCCCGGCGTCGAGACGAACACCTTGGGCGTCGCGTGCACCGTCAACAGCGGGCGCAGATCGATATCCGCACCGCCGGCGTCCTGGCGCCCGCCCTGCTCGGAGATCAGCACCCGCAGCGCCACCTCCTGTTCCCCGGCGCGCTGCGCCAGCTCCGCGGTGGGACCGCCGATTTCGCTGCCGCGCCGCTTGATGTAGCTGAGCACCTGCAGCACGCCATCGTGCACCTCACGCGAAAGTCGGTCGCGCTCTTCGGCGGCCGCGGTCAGTCGGACCGCCCGTTCGAGCTGGCCCTGGGCGCGGCGGGCGGTATTGGCGGCAAGCCCGAGCGCCAAGCCGATGGAGACCAGCACCGGCGCCGTCGCATCGGCCCACACATCCTGGCCCCACTGATCGCGGACCGTCACAATCACCGCCGCGATCAGCATCCCCGAAAGCACGCCGCCGATCGGACCGCGCAGGATGGCGGCCGAGATCACCGCATTGGCGGCCCACAATGTGGTCGGCAGCGTCTGATGTCCGTGGTACCAGCCGTAATCGGCGACCAGGCGGGTCGAGGCGACCAGTGCGATCACCACGACGTGGTCTCCGACGACCACCCACCAGCGCAGCCGCGCCACATCCGGAAAATGCCACACCGAGAGCATCAGCGCCGATGCGCCGGACCACACCGCCATCAAAGCGATCAGCACCCAGCTCAACCGCTGGTTCTGGTAGTAGGGCACCGACGCGATCTGCTGCCCCACCGCATAGAGCAGGGTCACCAGCCGCAGCGCCTGCGCGGCCCGCCACAGCGGTCCGGTCGCCGCATCGGTCGGGCTGAGGTCAGTCGTCGACGGCCGCATCATCGACTTCGTCCACGTAACTGCCTCGCCGGCGCTGCGACTCGGGCTTGTCCGACGACTCGGCCTGCTCGTGTTCGACCGCCTCGGCCAGCATCGCCGCCACATCGAATCGGCCCGGCTCGGGTTTGTCCGGCTCGGCGGCGTATATCCGGCCCGGTTCCCCGGTCTGCAATTCCTCGAAGACTTCCTCCGGACTGTCGGCGAGCAGTGACCGGATCGCGGTATTCATCACCGCGACAAACGGCACCGCGAGCAGACCACCGGCGATGCCACCGAGCACCACACCCGCGGTGATCGCCAACACCACCGCAAGCGGATGAATGCTGACCGCACGGCCGAGCAGCAGCGGCTGGAGCACGTGACTCTCCAGCTGCATCACCGCGATGATGATGCCGAGCACGATGAGCGCAGTGACAAAACCCTTGGTCACCAGGGCTATGAACACCGCGACGGTGCCCGCGAGGAACGCACCGATGATCGGGATGAACGCGCTGATGAACACCAGCGAGGCCAACGGCAGCGCGAGCGGCACCCCCAGAATCGCCAGCCCCGCACCGATGCCGATGGCATCCACCGCCGCCACCGCGACGGTGGCGCGCACGAACCCGACCAGCGTCCCGAACCCGAGCTGCCCGGCCGTGCGGACCCGCTCCCGGTGCGGCGTCGGCACGATCCTGGTGACGAACTCCCAGATCTGGTCGCCGCTGTAGAGAAAGAAGATAAGGATGAACAGGGTCAGGAAGGTGCCGGTGAGAATGTGCCCGATCACCGTCGCGGTGGTCAGCGCCCCGCTGGTGAGACTGTCCTGATTGGACCGGATCGCCTTGACGATCGTGTCACCGGCATTGCGGATCTGTTCGTCGCTCAGATGCGGCGGACCGTTGATGAGCCAGTCCTGCACCTGGTGGATGCTGTGGGTGATCTCGTCGGACAGCTGCGGCACACCGTCGACGAACTGTTCGACGACAAAGGTCAGCACGCCCGCGACCAGGCCGAGCGACCCGGCGAGCGCGACGAAAACCCCCACCGCCCGCGGCACCCCGAGCCGCTGCATCCAGTCCACCAGTGGCGCGAGCAACGCGGCGGCCAGCAGCCCGATAGCAAGCGGGATGGCCACCGTCGCGAGTCTCTGCACAATCGCCGACAGCGCGAGTACCACCGCGAAAATGACCAACAACCGCCACGACCATGCCGCGGTCATCCGGACCAACGGGTGCACCGCCTCGGCAGGAGAGCGACTGGCAGTGCCTGTCCGCGGCGAACTCGGATTCGGGTCGGTCACGATCACGAGCGTAGTGCGCGACGGCGGCCGATGTTCGTCCTTGACCGTAGGCCGGGCCGGGCGAACGCGGGGGCGACCGGAGGCGAGGTGGCTACCGAATGGCCGAGCAGCGCCGCGAACATGCTCACATGATCGAAACGCTAGATTGGTGATCGTGTCAGCGCCACTGGAAGCAAGTCCAGCCACAGTACCTTCATGGCTGGACGCGCGACTTCTGGGCACAACATGACTGCTGGACGTGACCCTTTGGAAGCGGTCAAACAGACCATGCGAACGCGCTGGCCGCTGTACCTGACATCGATGCTGTTGGCGAATGCCTTCGGCGCGGTCCTGGTCTGGGCGTTCATCCAGTACGGACTTCCGGTCCCCGAGGGCGAGTCTGCCGGCGCGCGGCGCACCGGTCTGCTGATCCCGGTCCTGGTCTTCGTGACCGGCGGCCTGCTCAGCCTCGGCGCATCGGCGTTGATGCTGCGCCCGGTGATGCGCTGGCAGATGCGCGGTGGTCCGCCGAGCAGACAGGAGCAGATGGCCGCGCTGCACGCACCGCTGCGGCAGGCCATCGTGCACCTGACACTGTGGCTGGTCGGCGGCGCCATCCTGGCCGCGACCATCATCGTCGACGCGCCCGAACTGGCCGGGGCCGTCATCGTCACCGAATGTATGGCCGCCACCATCGTGTTCGGCTTCACCTACATGCTCGGCGAACGCATCCTGCGCCCGGTCGCCGCGGAGGCGCTGACCGAGGGCACCTTCGATCACACGCTGACTCCCGGCGTCGGCACCCGAATGGGCATGACCTGGGGCATGGGCACCTTCGCGCCCACCATCGCCATCGTGCTGCTGTGCGTCACCCAGATTTCCTCGGACGTGAAGTTCTCGGCGCAGTCACTGGCCATCTCGATTCTGCTGCTGTGCGGCGTGGTGATCATGCAGGCGCTCGCGCTGTCGATGCTCACCGGTTCCAGCATCTCCGACCCGGTGCGCCAGCTCAGCCAGGCCATCGACCGGGTGCAGGAGGGCGCCCGCGACGTCCAGGTCGAAGTCTTCGACGGCAGCGAGATCGGCCTGCTGCAGGTCGGGTTCAACCGGATGATGGAAGAGGCCGCCAAGCGCCGCCAATTGCAGGAGCTGTTCGGCCAGCACGTCGGCGAGGAAGTCGCACAGCGCGCCCTCGAC
Organism: Nocardia sp. CWNU-33; assembly: GCF_046764895.1. NCBI lineage: Bacteria > Bacillati > Actinomycetota > Actinomycetes > Mycobacteriales > Nocardiaceae > Nocardia > Nocardia sp. CWNU-33. The sequence continues at coordinate 87,845 of NZ_JBKOQN010000021.1, forward strand.
TACGGCACCGAACTGGGCGGCGAAACGCGATTCGTCGCCGTGCTGTTCGTCGACATGGTCGGTTCCACCGCGACCGCGGCCGAGCGGCCACCGACGGAGGTGGTGAGCCTGCTCAACGAGTTCTTCCGGGTCGTCGTCGATGTCATCGACCGCCATCACGGCTTCGTCAACAAGTTCGTCGGCGACGCGGCCCTGGCCATCTTCGGCGCCCCGCTGGACCGCCCCGACGCGCCGACCGCCGCGCTCGCCGCCGCCCGCGAATTGCGCGAAGCCCTCCGTGAAGTTCCAGGACTCGATATCGGCATCGGTGTTTCGGCGGGGCTTGCCGTCGCCGGAAATATCGGTGCCGCAAACCGTTTCGAATACACGGTGATCGGTGATCCGGTCAACGAAGCATCACGTCTGACCGAACTGGCTAAAGATCAACCGGGGCGCGTACTCGCCTCCGGGAGCGCGCTGTATTTCGCCGATGAGAGTGAGCAGGACCTCTGGGAAACCGGCGACGAGGTACAGCTGCGCGGACGGCGCAGAAAAACTCGATTGGCCTGGCCGCAGGATGGCATCGACCCGCACGCCGCCACAAACAGCGAAACGGCCGATTCGTTGGGCTGACCGGGTTGCGGCCGACGGGCGAGCCTGCGCTGTAGCCGGTCCATAAGCCGGAGCGTGGCACATTTCACGCGGTAACTCTCGGCGGCACTGCGCCGGGGCAGGTGTCGCGGCGCGATGTGGCACCGCTGCCCGATTACGCTGGCGCGGGTGAACAAACTGGTGCCGTTGGCGGTCGATGCACTGCTGGTCATCCTGTTCTGCGCGATCGGACGGCGCAGTCACAACGAGGCGATACTCACCGGATTGCTGAAAACGTTGTGGCCTTTCGCCATCGGTCTTGCGATCGGCTGGGTGATTGCGATCGTCGTTTCCAGTCGCATGTCCGGTGCGACGGAACGTGCCGGCCGCTTCGACGGAACCGCCTTGTGGCCCACTGGGATTCTGGTCTGGCTCGGCACCCTCTGCGGCGGCATGCTGCTGCGGGTAGTCAGTGGTCAGGGCACGACCATCAGTTTCGTCCTGGTCGCGGCAACCGTGCTCGCCTTGTTCCTGCTGGGTTGGCGAGCGGCGATCAAGGCGCTGAACTAGCACGTCGATTCGCATGGCGCACCGCCCACCGGACCGCCCGGCTGAACCGACCCCAGCCCCGCCGAACTGGTCGGCGGGGCTGGGGTTTCACACTCGATCAGGCGGTCTTGGGCGTGGCCCGGGTACCGACGTAGACGCAGGGGATGCCATTGGCCAGGGTGGAGAAGATCACCGGCATGTAGCCCTCACTGAAGGAGGGGCCCGCGCCGGTTCCGGCCCATACGGTCTCCGACACCGGGATCAGGTCGATATCCAGGGGCGGCGACATGTCTTTCATGTCGTCGACGAATTCATAGAGCATGTGCGCCTTGCCGTCTCGCTCGCTCACGGTGATGACGACGCCCGCACGCTTGTACGTGCCGATGTGCGGCGCGATGTCGATCGCGGGCGGCGCTGCGGCGGGCCCGAACGGCTCGGGCATGGTCACCCCGGCAAGCTCCCGCAGCAGTTCCCGGAACAGGTCGGCATACAGCTGACGGGCGCCGCCGCCGTTGGTCAGCAGCACCACCGCCACCCCGGCCGACGGGACAATGCGTAGGTAGCCGTATTGGCCGACGGCCGCGCCGTCGTGACCGAAGCCGCCGACACCGTTCCAGTCGTTGAGCACCCAGCCGAGGCCTTGGCCGTCACCACTGACGGTCCACTTGTCGGGGCAATCGATCTCGCGCCGTCGCATTGCCGCGGCGGACTCGGCACTGAGCACACGGGTGCCGTCCGATGCGGCGCCGCCCGCGAGATGCATCTGCGCGAACCGGACCATATCGCCTGCACTGGAGATGATTCGGCCCGCGGGGCCCGCCGAACGCGGCATCAGATCCCAGGCCGGCGCCGGGTCCGGGTCCACGCCTGCCTCGCCGAGGTGGCTCATCGCGGTGCGCAACCGCAGTGCCTGCTCCGGCAATGTCACGGTGCGTTCGAGACCGAGCGGGGTGGCAATTCGATCCTGAACAGCCTGATCCCAGGTCGTTCCGGTCAGCACCTCGATCATGCGGCCCATGACGACATAGCCGACGCCGCCATAGGAGAACGCGGTCCCCGGCGGGCAGTCCAGTGCCACCTCCCGGGCCGCCGCAACATATTTGGTCAGACAGTCGTCACCGCGGCCGGTGTCCAGGTTGAAGTCGTTGGTCAATCCGGCGGTGTGCGACAGCAATTGCCGGGTGGTAATCGTCTTGGTGGCCTCCGGATCCGGCACCGCAAACTCGGGCAGCACGTCGATCACCGGCGCGTCCAGGTCGAGCTTTCCCTCATCGACGAGCTGCATGATCATGGTGGCCGTGTAGACCTTGGCGATCGAACCGCACAGGAACACCGAGTCGGTCGTCACCGCCACGCCGGTGCCGCGATGCAGCACCCCGCTGGCCAGCTCATAGACCTTTCCGTCGACCAGGAACGCCAACCCCGCGCCGGGCACATGATGGGCGGCGCGCAGCTCATCGAGTCGCGCCTGCCAGTGGGCGAGGTCCAAGCCATCGACGGCCGTCGCGGGACGGTCGACCGGCCCGGCGGCAACTACCTGGTTCCCGGAGCTCGCGGTTCCCCAGTCGCCCTTGGCCTCCCAGTTACCGGTGGCGTCCCAGCTGATGTTCTTCGACATGATCTCTCCTCTGCTCCCCATCGTTGCGCACGATGTTCTCGTTCTGCGAACACTGTACGCACAATGGAACGACGTGCGCAATTGCGCACGACGTTTTCCTCGAATCGGCAGGTCAGAACGACATCAGCCAGGACGAGCTCAGATGCGCTCAGGCCCCGCAGCTCCGCGAAACCCCGGCGACGATCTCTGCGCGAACGCCACAGACGTGCACCAGGTCTGCGCCTCGAAGGCCGGCACGGGCAGCGCGGCGGGATAGGAGAGGCGACGAGCACAGCCCGTACACAGTGCGCAGCACGCCTACTCGTCGCGCAAGAGTTCGCCCGGACACCAGACGCCCGAGCGAAGCCACCCGGCACAACCACAATCCCGCGGATACGAGTGACCGACCGGCGGACTCGGCTGCTATGAACGCACGAACCGACCGACCGCCTCGGCGATCCTTACGTTTCGGGACTGACCAGTGCCTGGAGCAATCGAGCAGCCATGCGTGCCGTGGCGTCACTGCTGTCGACATCGTTGATATGAATCGCGAAGGCCAGGTCGCCCATGTTCGCGATCAGCCAGCCGTCCGGTCCGGCAGTCGCGGCGAAGCCGGTGACGTCGCGGTAGCCGCGCAGGCTCGCGACCTCCGGCCGACCCGCGGCGTCGCGCAGGAAGCCGCGCAGTCGATCGGTGATCTCCGGGGTCAATGCCGCGAATTGCGCGTCGGTCGTGCCGGGCCGCGCAACCTCGATCATCGGCGGCGGCACCGCGCCGCGCGCGATCGCGGCGGCGGCGATGGCCATCCCGAACGGGCTGGCGAGCACCGCGTCGTTGCCGCCGCCCTGACTCACCTGTTCGGCGCTGCGGCCCGCGATCGCCAGGCGTCCGGTGACCTCGTCCAGTCCGGCAACCTTGAAATCGACGCCGACGCCGAGCATGGTCGCGGACTCCGCCGCATCCTGCACCGAGATGTCCTGCGGCGCCTTACCCTTGGTCACCGCGGCGATATTGCGGAACAGTTCGATGTTCCCGCCGACCGGGTACAGGCCGGTGAACGCGACCGGGCCGTGCTCGCTGGCCTGACTGTTCTGCGCGGCCGCGACAACCGCGCCGGTGGACGGCTGAATCGCCACGATGGAGGCCTGTGTCGCCGCGCTGACCACCGCATCCTCGGCGGCACGCTGCAGACGCTGATCCATGGTGGCCGCGATATCCGGCCCCGGCGGGCCCTGCTCGCCGGCGATCTGGCCGACCAAGCGGCCGTCCTGCTCGAAAATCTGCACGCCCCATCCGGAGTGCGCCTCCTGGCTGTCCTGCTGCACCTTGCGCAGCGCGTCCAGCAGTGGCGACCACACCCGGCGATCGGCGGAGATGAGCCGTGGCTGCTTCTCCATCACCACGCCCGGAATCGGGGCCATCAACGGTTCCAGGATGGCAAAGTCGGGTTCGCGCAGGTTCACCGCGACGATCGGCTTGCCCTGCGAGCTCGACAGTTGCTGCATCAGCGACGGCCCGGTGATCAGCGGCGCGACCGGCTCGATGGCCTTGGCCAGCGCGTCGGAGGAGGCGATCGGGTTGGGCAACTTGGCAGGATCGAGCTTGATCACGTTGATGATCTGCTCGGTCATCAACGGTTCACCGACAATGTCGGTGACACGCGGGGCAGGCAAGGGGGTGGTGCGCACCAACCGGACCGTTCGGTTGTGACCCAGCTGCGGCATGACGACCGCGGGATCCCAGGAGATCCGCCAACCGATCGCCAATTTCCGCACATTGCCCTGCAGGCTGTATTTCCAGCTCTTCTTCTCGCCGAAGTTCCAGTCGACATCCATACTGAAGAGCGCCTCATCGGCGTCCAGGCTGATGAATTGGGTCTTTTTGTAGTCGACCTTGCCCGGCCGCAGGCCCTCGAACATTTGCTTCAGCGTTGCGGAGGCCGCGTTCGGGTACGACGTCAGCTCCGATGCCTTGACGTGGTCCTGATTGTCCAGGAGGTCGGTGAAGCGCTCGACAACCGCTTCGGGTTCATTCGGAGTCTGTTGGGATCCACACGATCCCATCGTGAAAGCCAGCACCGCTGCCCCCGCGAGTGCGATAGCGCTCCGGACGCGAAAGCGGCGGGATCCCCTCACATCCATGTCGCCCACTCTTCACTCTTGTCACTCCGGTAACAAGACCACCGTACCTGAAGGTAACTGCCTGCGGTGCCACCGCAACCGAGGACGTTACCCATGCTCAGCATCCCAATTGTGCCCGAAGTCCTGCGCTTGGGAGGCCAATCATGGACGGTGTTCTGTCACAAGACGACAAACCGGCGCCGCTACCGTACCGGTCGGAATGAAAACTCGCGCGATAACGGCTCACGTCGGCGTTTCGGGACCCGACCAGCCCTGCCGACCAAGCGAACCCGCAGCCGCAAGCACTCGATGGACACGATTTGAAACCTGTTCGCACAGAGCGGAACCACTTTCTCCGTTTACGTCGTAATCTTGTAATCAAGTAACCACAGCAGCGCAGTAAGTTAGGTGATTCCCAATGAGAAACGAACATCGGGGACGAGGTTTCGGACGACCGGGCGGCTGGCAGCAGGCCGATCTGCCCGATCCTGCAGACGTTCCGGACTGGTTCGCCGGACGGTTGCCGAGCGACTGGTTCACCGGATCCCCCGTCATCGAAATCGACCGCGACGAGATCGTCGTTGTCGGCGAACTCCCAATCCCCCAGCCCGAGAAGTCCACGGACTCCGAGTCCGAGACGGACACCACAGGCAAGGTTCCGAATGCGACCAAAGAAGGCGCCATCGCCCGGTTCCGCGAATCGACCCGGTCTGCTCGGATGCAGATCGCCAATGAGGCACAGCAGCGGTACGGCCGCAGCGTCGCTTGGGGTGTCTCGGTCGATGGGCAGCGATACCTCTTCACCCACTTGGCCGTTCCGGTCATGACCCGGCTGCGCCAGCCCGAGCGCAAGGTGCTCGACACACTGGTCGATTCGGGCGTGGCGCGCTCGCGCGCCGACGCACTGGCCTGGACCGTGAAACTGGCGGGCAAGCACGCGGAAGCCTGGCTCGAAGAGCTGCGTGGCGCGATGCGCAAGGTCGACGACCTGCGTTCGGAAGGTCCGAAGGGGCTCTGAGCGGTTCGGACTATGGTTGCCTGCATGGCAGCCACCGCCTCGACGGACCAGGGTCCGATCCTGGTCCTCAACGGCCCGAACCTGAATATGCTCGGCACTCGCCAGCCGGAGGTCTACGGGTCGGCGACACTCGACGATGTCGTCGAACTGTGCAAGCGGACCGCCGCCCGGTACAGCCGTGAGATCACCGCGTTCCAGTCGAATTCCGAAGGCGCGCTGATCGATCGGATCCACCGGGCGCGCGGCGCCGAATCGGCCATCGTCATCAATCCCGGCGGGCTGACGCACACCTCGGTCGCGCTGCGGGACGCGCTGGTGATTCCGGAGATCCCCATCGTGGAAGTACACATCAGCAATGTGCACGCCCGCGAGGAGTTCCGTCATCACTCCTATATTTCACCGATCGCCACCGCGGTGGTGGCCGGGATGGGCATCCACGGGTACGCCGCGGCCATCGAATTTCTGATCAACGGTTAGTACTCCACAACTATCCACACGCTGTGGACGGCGGTGCCTCAGGAGAGCCGGAAGACCGGGAAGCCGGGGGCGATGGCGGCGAGTTCGGCGTCGGTGGCGCCCTTGGTGACACCCTCGAAGAACTTGCCGACCTCCCAGCCCCAGCGCTGCAGGTAGAGCCGCAGCAGCGGGACCTTGTTCTCGTCCGCCACCTCGACAGCGGTGAATTTCTCGACCTTCCGGCCCAGCCGCAGCTCCCCGTCGCCCGCCACGCGCAGGTTGCGCACCCACTGGGTGTGTCCACGCGGCGCGACCAGGTATCGCGTGCCATCCACATCCGTCAACAGGTTCACCATCGTGGTTCGCCATTCACCACTCTTGCGCCCGCGCACCGCGAGCAGCCGCGATCCCAGCACGCTGATCCCGAGCCGAGGCAGCCAGTTGAAGACCTTGTTCATGATCGGATCGATGCCGGTCGGGCCGATGTAGCGGGTGCTGGCGTTCATGACGACTCCCAATTGTGAGCACTGCTCTCCATTGAGAAGAAGTGTGCCACCGAACCGACGGAAAAACAAGAGCACCGCTCTCAAAAGATTGAAGTGGCATGGCTCACAACCAAGGCCGTCGAGGCATGGGCTGGGCGTGGTCCTTCAGTACGCTGAGCGTCGGGAAATGTTGTGCAGCTATGAATGCGGGATCGAAGGGTTGGATCAGTCGATGATGAGGCGTGACCACTGCCGGCAGACCACCATCGAACAGACTCCGGATCCCTGGGCGGCGCTGGTTATTTCGTAGGTCGCCGGTGCTGAACTCGCGGCCGCTGGAGTTTCCGCGAAAGGGCCCAGCGCTTTTCGTACTCGCCGGCAGCGCACTGTTGGCGGTGATCCTGATTTTCGCCACCGTCGATCCATGGCTCGAGCGGGCGGGGATTCTGGCAGGCGGGCTCGACGTGCACGTCTACCGAGACGGCGCCTGGCGAATCCTGCACCGGCTGCCGCTCTATGACGAGCCGACCATGTTCGGGCTCCTGTACACCTATACGCCGTTCTCGACCATCGCATTCATCCCCGTCTACTTGGTGCCGTGGGCCTACGTCACGAACACGTGGCTGGTGGTGAACCTCGGCGTGCTGTTCGCGAACGTCCTGATGGCGTGGCGGATACTCGGCTATCGGCTCGACGCCCGACTCGCAGGCGTCAGTGCCCTCCTTGCACTCACCTGTGTCTTCATCGAGCCCGTCCGCACCACCCTGTACTACGGGCAGATCAACCTGGTGCTGATGCTGTTGGTGCTGTGGGATTTCTCCCGCGCCGATCGCGCCAGGTTGCATGGCCTCGCTGTCGGGCTGGCCGCGGGAATCAAGCTGGTCCCGCTCTACTTCGTCGCGCAGTTCATCGCGCTCCGGCAATGGCGCTGTGCTGCCACCGCGTCGGTGGTTTTCGCGGCGTCCATCGGGCTCACCTGGATCGTCCTGCCCGCCGATTCCGAGCAGTACTGGACTTCGACGTTCTTCCAGTCCAATCGGATTGCCGTGGACAACAACCCGGCCAATCAATCCCTTCGCGGTGTCATCGCACACCTCACCGGCCAGCCCGCGCCGGTGTGGCTGTGGCTACTCATCGCGGGCATCGTTGCGGGCGTGAGCCTGGCCGTCACCGCGGGCCTGCACGAACACGGCGAACGCCTACTCGCGGTCACGCTCGCCGGGCTCACCGCCTGCGCGATATCACCGTTCTCCTGGGGCCACCACTGGGTGTGGTTCGTGCCCTTGTTCGTCTACCTGCTCCACAAGACGTTGTCACAACCACGGTGGTGGCTCGCCGCGACAGCCCTGTTTCTATCGATCGGCGCCTGGGCCTACCACTGGAGCGCAGACTTCGTGACGATCGGGGTATTCATGCTTCCGCCGTCATGGCCGGTCGCACAAATCCTGATGAATGCCTACGTCATCGCCTACTTCGCCGTGCTCGGCGGCGCGATCATCCTGCTCGCCCGCCTGCCCCGCACCCTCGCAACGCCACGCCCCCTAGGCCTCCTGAAGCGTCGGATACGAAAAACACCCCAGGTATCCTGACCGCTCACCCGAGTTCGAGGAGCCGCATTGTTCAAGGTCAACGAGTACTTCGACGGCAACGTCACGTCGATCGCCTTCACGACGCCGCAGGGACCGGCGACCGTCGGCGTCATGGCCGTCGGCGAGTACGAGTTCGGCACCTCCCAGCTCGAGATCATGCAGGTGGTCTCCGGCGCACTCACCGTCCAGCTGCCCGGCAGCGATGCGTGGGAAACCTTCGCGGCGGGAACACAATTCACCGTGCCGGGCGATAGCAAGTTCCAGGTGAAAGCCGAGGTCGAGACGGCTTACCTGTGCGAGTACCGCTGAGTTAGGCGGTCGGCCCCCGCCTGGTCTCGCCGGTTTCCGCAAGGTCCGGGCTTCAGTTTGCGCTCACGTCCACCAGACGCACCGCGCTCAGCCGACAGCGGCCAAGAGGTTTTCACGCAGCTCGTGACGGTTCTTGTCCCCCCACGCCTCCAGCGGGCGTAGCGCGACATTGAGTTCCTCGCCGAGCGGAGTGAGGGAGTACTCCACGCGTGGGGGGATTTCGGGGAAGACCTCGCGATGGACGATGCCGCTGGACTCGAGCTGCCGGAGGTTCTCGGCGAGGACCTTTTCGCTGACGCCTTCCAGTAGGCGGCGGATCTGGCCGAAACGCTGCGGGCCCGCGCCGAGGACCCACATCAGATGCAGTTTCCACTTGCCGCCGACCACGTCGATCGCGAGGGACATGCCACACACGTCATCGTGATCCGTATCACTACTCATGTCCACCGCGCTCCTTCTGACCTTATTTCGAACCTTTAGGTAAGCAACCCCACCTGAACGTTCGGTCTTCCCGACCCTACCTGCGGCAACGACTATTGATCACGGCGCCGACAGCAAACGATCGAGAACAGAAGAGGCACATAATGTCCGAGCAGACAAGCATTCGCTCCGTGTCCGTCGTCGGCCTCGGGCCGATGGGGCAGGCGATGGTGCGGGCCTTCCTCGCGGCCGGCGTCGAGGTGACGGCGTGGAATCGGAGCACCGCCAAGGTCGACGCAATGGTCGCACTCGGCGCCAAGCGCGCCGCCACCGTTGCCGAGGCGCTCGACACCAACGAGGTGACCGTGCTCAGCCTCACCCACTACGCCGCCATGTACGACGTGCTCGGTCCGGCCACCGACCACCTGGCGGGCAAGGTCATCGCCAATCTGTCGTCGGACTCACCGGAGAAAGCACGGGCAGGCGCAACCTGGGTGCGTTCGCATGGCGCACAGTTCATTTCGGGTGGCGTGATGTCGGCGGGTGACAACATCGCGCACCCCGCCTCCTACATCTTCTACAGCGGTCCGCGGGAAGTCTTCGAGGCCCACGCCGAACTCTTGCGTCCGCTGAGCCCGCAGGAGTACCTCGGCGCAGACGATGGTCTGGCCCAGATCTTCTACCAGGCGCTGCTGATCATTTTCCATCCGTGGCTGCTCGCCTTCGACCAGGCAACAGCCGTGATCGAGCGCTCCGGCCACGACATCGACCAGTTCGTACCGTTCGCCATCCGGTCCAGCGAGGCGTTCCCCTACTTCATGACCGAATTCTCCGCCGCCAACAAAGCGGGTGGCTGGGCCGACCTGGCGAGCCTGAAGATGATGGATGCCGGCGCGCAGCACATCATCGATGCCAGCGAGGAAGTCGGTGTCGACGCGACGTTCTCGCATACCGCACAGGCCTACTGGCGCAAGGCCGTTGCCGCCAGCGAGCAGGCAGGCAAGCCGGTGTCCACCTACGAGCTCATCCGCGGCACGCAGGCAGCCGAGGCGTAGGGCAGGACCGGTGCGGGCTCGGCTCAGGCGGAGGCCGCAGAGCCGAGGCGCGGGAAGGGGGCGGTGGAGAAGACGACCTCCACCGCCACTTCGAAGTACGCGGCGATGCGCAGCGCCAGATGCAGGCTCGGGCTGTATTCGCCGCGCTCGAGATAACCGATCGTCTGGTAGTGCACGCCGAGCGCCTCGGCAAGCTCCCTGCGGGAGATGCCGCGCTCGGCGCGCAACATGGCGATCCGGTTGTAGATGACTTCAGTAGGCACGCGCCATAGCCTTCTCCCGGCGGGCGGCGACCCTGGAACCGGACTCGCCGCGGGCCATCCGCCGCAAGACGATCGGCGCGACGGCCAAGCCGAAGATCGCCCAAATCACCAGCATGCCAATGGTTTCCAGGTGACGCCAGGATTGCTGGAGTTCGATGGCGACCGCGTCGGCGGGGAGCATGGCCGAGCGCATGCCCAAGCCGAGCCAATAGACCGGGAAGAACTGCGCGATGCCTTGCACCCAGCCGGGCATCGAGGTGATGGGGTAGAAGATGCCGGAAATCGCGGTCAGCCCCATGATCGGCATCGAGACGAAGCCGATGGCGCGGGGGCTGTTGAATGCCGATCCGATGATGGCGCCCAGTGGCAGTGTCGCGAGCATCCCGAGTGCGAGCACCCAGGCCAGGGTCAGCCAGGCGCCGGCGGTGTTCATCGCCAGTCCGTCGGCCAGGAACAGCCCCGGGATCAGCACGATGAGGAACGGGATGAGCACCCAGCCGGTCACCGTGACGATCTTGCCGATGAGATAGCCGACCATGCCGTTCGGGATTGCCTTGGCGCGCAGCAGAGTTCCGTCTTCACGTTCCAGCGCGAGCAGCTGTGCCATGCCGAAGATCCCGTTCACCGCGACCAGCATGCCGAGGATGCTCGGCAGCGCGAAAGCGCCCAGCGTAACCCCGCTTGCCTCCAGGGTTCCATTACGCATGAAGAACAGCACAACGATCATCACCACTGGCCAGAACAGCAGGCTGAACAGGTCCGGACCGCTGGTGAGCGCCTGGCGCAGTTCGGTAAGGCCGCGCGCCACTCCCGCGCGGACCGCGGTGTTCATCGGATTCATCGCGTCACCTCTGCCAACTGGTGGACCTCATCCCCGGCCTGGCCGGATTCGAATTGCTGCACCAACGTCATATACGTGTCCTCGAGTGAGGCTCGCCGGACCTCCAGCTCATCGATCTCCTCGCCGTGCTGCTTGAACAGCTCGTAGACGAACTTGGTCGATTCGGTGGTGGTGTGGACGAAACGCTGTCCGTCCCTGGTCCAGCGGATCTCGGCTTCGCCTGCGATGCGGCGCGAGAGTTCGTCAGCAGAGCCGTCGGCGATGATGCGCCCGCCCGCGAGGATCAGGATTCGATCGGCGAGTTTTTCGGCCTCGTCCAGATCATGGGTGGTGAGCAGGATGGTGGTCTGGTGATCGTCGGCGAGGCGGTGCACCAGGTCGTGGAACTCGCGCCGCGCCTCGGGATCGAATCCCGCGGTCGGCTCGTCCAGGAAAAGCAACTCGGGGCGGCCGACAATGCCGATCGCCACGTCCAGCCTGCGTCGTTGGCCGCCGGACAGGGTCATCACTTTGCTGTTCGCCTTTTCGATCAGCCCGACCGCCGCGACGAGTTCGTCTGCGTCCCAAGGGCGTCGGATGCGGTCGGTGCTGTAGGGCGCGTAGTAGGAGCCCAGATGTGCGAGCAGTTCACGGACCCGCCACTTCCCGTGATCACGCCACGATTGCAGCACCACGCCGATGCGCGCTCGCCAAGCTTCATTGCCGCGCACCGGGTCTACGCCGAGCACCTCGACGCGCCCTGTCGAGCGCATACGGAAGCCTTCCAGTATTTCGATGGTGGTGGTCTTACCTGCGCCGTTGGGTCCGAGCAGCACCAGAACTTCGCCGTGCTGCGCCCGGAAACTCACCTCGTGCAGGACATCTTTCGTGCCATACCGCATTCGCAGTTTTTCGACGTCGAGCACGACGCCGTCACCCACTGTCATGCTTTCTCCCCATAATGAGAACTAGATGCTTTGTAGCATACCTACTACATAGCGCCGCGACAATGCTCTTGCGGGCCGAGCACCGCTGGATATGCAACCGAATGGCTACCGAGAAGCTGTGGCAGGCCTTGACCGACCCGACCTTCACCGACCGCTACTGGGGCGCGAGCTTCGAAACCGATTGGCGACCGGGCTCGGAGATGGCCTGGAAGCAGCAAGACTGGACCAGCAAAGACCCCGAACAGGTTGTCCTGGAATCAGATCCGGACCGGAAGCTGTCCTACACCTGGGTATGGCGCAGCCCGTTGATCAGTTCTCCAGATGGTCGACGGCGATCTGGGCACCGATTCGCTCCAGCAGCGGTGCCGCCTCGGCCATCGACCGCGCGCTGTCCGGTTCCAGGTCGGCCAGGGAATAACAGGCCGTGAAGCCGCCCGCGCGGATCTCGGTCGGGGTCAGCAGCGTGCGACCGACCGCGGCGACCGTGGGGACACCGGCTTTGCGCGCCGCCGCGCAGACGCCGATCGGGGCCTTGCCGTGCAGGCTCTGGGCATCGAGGGCGCCTTCACCGGTGACGACGAGGGTCGCGCCGTCGAGGCGGCTCGGGAAATCGAGCAGCTCGAGGATGACCTCGATGCCGCTGCGGACCTGAGCGCCGAGCACGGCGAGTGCGCCGAATCCGGTTCCGCCCGCAGCGCCCGCGCCGGGGTGGTCGGCGAACTCGGCGCCGACGATGGTCGCCCAATTGGCCAGTGCCGCTTCGAGAATCAAAAGGTCGTCGACTGTTGCACCCTTCTGCGGCGCATACACTGCGACTGCGCCGGTCGGGCCGAGTAGCGGATTGTCGACATCGCAGGCCACGGTGAATTCGGTGGCGGCGATGCGAGGATGCAATCCGGATCGGTCCAGCCGTGCCGCATGGGCCAAAGCGGCTCCGCCGGAGGGTAATTCGTGGCCGTCACGGTCGATCACCCTGGCCCCGAGCGCTCGCAGCATGCCTGCTCCGCCGTCGGTCGACGCGCTGCCGCCGAGACCGAGCACGATATTCGTGACACCTCGGTCCAGCGCGTGCGCGATGACGATGCCGAGCCCGTCGGTGCTCGCACCGAGTGGATCGAGCTGTCCGCCCGGTAGTTTCACCAATCCGACGGCTGCGGCCAATTCGATCACCGCGGTCGCACCGCGCACCGCGTAGGGCGCGGTCGACGGTTCCCCCGTCGGGCCCGGTGCGGGCACCACGATGCGTTCCCAGCCCGCCGCGACGAAGGCGTCGACGGTGCCGTCGCCGCCGTCGGCGACCGGGACCTGTTGGATCTGCGCCTCCGGCGCGGCGCGGGTGATGCCCGCGGCCAGCGCCGCCGCCACCTCGGGTGCGGTCAGCGATCCCTTGAACTTGTCCGGGGCGATCAGCACTCGGGGCGCGGGGGTCATCTCCACATTATCGCCGCGCGCACCGGGCGCTCGCACGTCAACTGGTCGGCAGCGGGGCCTGATCGGCGTTGCTGATGGTGACCTGGCCGGTGCGCAAGTAGGTCATGACGGCCTCGTCGAGAACGGAGTTACCGCGCCCGAAGGTGCCGTGATCGCCGCCTTCGACGGTGATCAGCGATCCGTTGAGTGCACGGGCCATCGCCGGTCCGCCCTCATATTTCGTCAATGCGTCGTGCCTGCTCTGCACCAGCAGCGGCGGGGTGCTGAGGTCCCGGCCCGCGATCGGCACCGGTTTGGTCACCGGTCGCCAGGATCCGCAGGTCATTCCGGAACGGACCATATCGGCGCGGGCATCCATGGCATTGCCGCCGGAGGCGATGGTGCCGACTGCGGCGCCGAGCAGTTCGGGCCTGCCGGGCACGGCGTTCTCGTTGCAGGTAATGGCGGCGAAGACGAAGCGGCCGGTGGGATCGGTGCTGGTCGCGCCCTCGATCGCGCGCAACTGCGCCACGTTGGCCGGATCGGCGTTCGCGTCGGCCATCGCCTTCGCAAAGACGGGCCAGAAGGTGCGGGTGTAGGTGGCGACCGCGGTCGCGCCGACCAGCGGCACCTGCGCGGAAGCGCCGCCGGAAATCAAGGTGCGCAACAGATTCTGCACCTTGCCCGCCTGTTCCATGCTGCCGTTGAAGCCGTCGCGGGCGATCTCGGCAATCGGCTCCGGCAGCGTGCCCGGCAGATCGGAGACGCTCGCGGGCGGCGGGGTCAGGTTGGCGTACCAGCCACCGCCCTGGTCGGCGACCAGTCGCACCCAGTTCTGATAGACCTGGAATGCGGTGTCGCCGAGGCGGTACCGGTCGTTGTGCTCGGCAATCCAGGCGAACAGGTCGTCGAGGCGCTGCTTGCCGGCAACCTGTTGCTGGGCGAATTCCTCGGTCCACACCCAGTCGGGATTGACGTTGGAGTCCAACACCATCCGATCGACGTGCGCGGGAAACAGCGAGGCGTAGACCGCGCCGAGATAGGTGCCGTAGGAAATGCCGAGGTAGCTGATTCGTTCCACTCCGAGCGCCGCGCGCACCGCGTCCAGGTCGCGGGCCGTGCTCTCGGTGGTGATGGTGTCCAGGTAGCCGGGCAGTGCGGCGTCGCAGGCTTTCTTGATGGCGTCGCGACTCCCGCCGCCGAGCGAAACCTGCTCGCCCTCAGCGGCATTCGAGTCGGCGGGGCAGCGAAGCGGGGTGGCCCAGCGCAGGCCGCGCGGCTGCACGGCGACGCGGTCGTAGTGGGCGTTGAGCTCGGCGGGCATCGTATCGAGCCGCCGCGCCCAGTAGTCGAGCGTGTCCGCGCCGGGCCCACCGGGGTTGGCCATGATGACGCCGTGGCGCTGCTGTGTCGCCGCGATCCGGCTGACGGTCAGTTCGATCTGCGGCCCGTCCGGGTCCGTGTAGTTCATCGGCACCGAGACGACGGCACATTGCACACCGCGCTCCGGCATGACCGACCCATCCGGGCAGGCCCCGAAGGCTGCGGCGGGCGCGGCGTCGGCAAGTCCCGTCGCGATCGATCCGCCGAGCAGGCTCGCCGCGACCAGTGCGGCCGCCACTCGCGAAATACGCAGTGTCCTCATCATCTTTCGTACCTCCGCCGAGCCGCCGCTCCTGGCGGAGCGTCCGGTGCGACCAAGAGCATTCTGCCAGTCCGGGCCCGGCAGACAAGTCGAGGGCGAGATTTCACCACGCGAGTGGTGCGAAACATGGTGATTCGCACACATCAGAGTAGCGTCGAGCCATGTCGACTGAGGTCCGTAACAACACGGCACTGGAGCGCTACGAGATTTATGTCGACGGCGCCATCGCCGGTTACGCCGAATACCAGGACACCGCTTCCGAACGTGCGTTCGTGCACACCGAGATCTATCCGCGGCACGAGGGCCAGGGCTACGGCCGCGTGCTGGTCGAGGCCGCGCTGCGCAACACCCATGAAGAGGGCTTCGGCACCTTGCCGATGTGCCCGATGGTGCATCACTTCATCGAAACCCGGCCCGAGTTTCTGGTGATGGTGCCGCACTGGGCGCGTGAGCGACTCGGATTGCCTCAGTAGGCGGCAACGGCGCCGTCGAGCGCCCGCTGTAGATCTATGTGCGCCAGCCGGGCGATCTCCGCGGGACGGGCGGGCAGCTCGGTGATCGGCACCCCGAAGTAGACGCTGGCCGACTTGGCCTCCTCCTTGGTGACCGCAATGGTGGGATCCGGTCGCGTTCCGTAGCTCAGACCCATACTGACCAGTGCGGGCTCGGCCCCGAGCTTCATTGCGCGGAAGGCGATGTGCCCGATCCCGCTGCCGACGGCCTGCACCTGGGTCTGGTCGACCTCATTGCAGGTGCCCTCGGGAAAGACGGCGATGCCGTCACCGGCCGCCATCCGCTCGGCGCAGATATCTATCATGCGCTGACCTGCCGCGTTCACCGCCCGCAGGCCGTGGTCCTTGCCGCGGAACACCGGGATACCGCCCATCATGTCGACCTTGCGGCGCTGGTCGGGATCGAGGAAGAGCTCGTCCTTGGCCAATACCCGGACCCGACCGATCACCCGGCGCAGTTCGCTGCGCCATGCTCCGGCGGCGACGGTATATGGATCGGATTCCGAGAGATGGTTGATCGCGACGAGCAACGGTCGCCCCTGGGCGATCAGGTCGTGCAGCAGCTCACGCGCACCATCGGCGTAGGCGACCCGGGGATGGTATCGACGTCCGAGTAGTGCGTAGGCGCCCCATGCTTTGAGGCGGTTCTGTCGGTGATCGCGATAGAAGTCGTACACAGCATCCGCATTGTCGAGGAGAACCTCGGGTCTATCCATGTCGCCGACTCTAATGCCACTGCTGGACGGAGTCCGTTGACAGTTGCGTCGGGCCGAGCGAAGGCAAGGCGCCCGGGTGTTCCCCGAATCGGGCACCCCGCTTGACCGACGAATGGTCCGCGCCAGTGCGATGATGGCTGGGTGGCACGCGCAGATGACCCGGATGAGAGGCAGACTCGCGGCGGGCACGGCGACCGAAAGCGGCGCGACGCCCGGCACGGCGAGCAGGTCGTTCGTGCGGGCACTCTGCTGGTCTCGGCCACCGAGCTCGTCGAACCGACCTTCCGGCGCACTGTCGTCTACATCATCGAACACAACGAGGCGGGCAGCTTGGGCGTCGTGCTCAACCGCCCGAGCGACACCGCGGTGCACGACGTGCTCCCCAAATGGACCGACGCCGCGGCGGCGCCGCGCACCCTGTTCATCGGCGGCCCGGTCAAGCGGGACGCGGCGCTGTGCCTCGGCACGGTCCGAGTGGGCGCCTCGATCGACGGGGTACGTGGGCTGCGCCGGATCGACGGTCGGGTGGTGCTCGTCGATCTCGACGCGGACCCCGAGCAGATCGGCCCGCTGATCGAGGGCCTCCGAATTTTCGCAGGCTACGCGGGCTGGACCTTCGGGCAACTGGAGGGCGAACTGCAGAACGAGGACTGGATCGTGCTTTCGGCACTGCCCTCGGACCCGATCAGCACCGGCCGCCCCGACCTGTGGGCCCACGTGCTGCGCCGCCAGCCGTTGCCCCTTTCGCTGCTGGCCACGCACCCGATCGAACTAGAGCGCAATTGATATGTGCCCTCGCATTGAACCAAAAACCCGGCCTGTGTCGTGGGTTGAGCGGGAGGTGACAAATGCCCGACGACCAGGCCGAACTGCTGCGGGTGCTTTATCAGGAGCACGCGTCGGCACTATGGAGATACACGCTCGGTCTGGTTCGAGACCCAGGCCGGGCCGAGGACATCGTGCAGGAAACGTTGTTGCGGGCATGGCAACGACCGAACGTGCTGGATCAGTCGACAATGTCGGCACGCGCGTGGCTGTTCACCGTGGCCAGGAATCTCGCCGTGGATGAACACCGCAGCGCTCGCAATCGCCGCGAGTTCCGCACCGACAGCCCGCCGGAGCAGGCCGCGCCGGACCAGTCCGATCGGGCCTTGGACGGGTGGCTGGTCGCGGACGCGTTGGCCAGGCTCAGCGCCGATCATCGCGAGGTGATCGTGCGTGCCTACTATCGAGGGCTGTCCACCCACCAGATCGCGGCGGAACTCGACATTCCCGCTGGAACGGTGAAGTCCCGGATGCATTACGGCATGCGGGCACTACGGCTGGCACTACAGGAGATGGGGGTGACGAACCAATGACGGATACCGCACATGACTACACCACGTGGGATGCGCCATATGTACTCGGCTCCCTGACCCGGACCGAACGCAGGGAATACGAGGAGCATCTCGCCCGCTGCCCGGCCTGCCAAGCCTCCGTAGCCGACCTTGCCGGTGTACCGGGAATGCTCGCCCTCGTCGACACCGAGACCGCGCTCGCAATGATCGCCGGACCGGAGACCGCTGCGCCGCAGTCGAATCCGCCGGTGCCCGAGTTGCTGCCCCGGCTCGCGGACGCGGCAAAACGGCGTCGCAGCCGCGGCAGGTGGGTCTCCATCGGCGCTGCGGTGGCCGCGGCCGCCGCGGCAGTGGCCATCGCGGTCCCGGTGGTCTACACCGTCGCCTCTTCGGACAACAACCCGACGACCACCGAACAGGTATTCGCGGAGCGCAGCATGCAACCGTTGCAGCCGACGCCGATCTCGGCAAGCTTCAAACTCGTTGCGGCCGAAGGCAAGACCCGCATCATCATGACGTGCAGCTACGGCGCGAGCGACCAGAAGTACAACTGGAAGTTCGCCTTGTTCGTCTTCGGCGCCGACGGTAAACAGACCGAGCTCGATCAGTGGCCTGCCGGACCCGGCACCCAGCTGACCATCGACAGGACCGTCGACAGCGCACCCGACCAGATCCGCAGCGTGGAGATCAGGTCCGTCGCCACCGGCGAGCGGGTACTCGTCGGAACGGTCTGACAACGCACCGATCCCCCGCAGCCGGCGGGGGATCGGAACTGTTGTCTCGGAAGTGACACAGTCGAATTCAGCGGGTCTGCTTGCGGAAGACCGAGGACGACCAGAGGTAGCCGACCAGCGCGAGACCGATGCACCAGGCGACCGAAATAATGCCGTTGTTCCCTATCTCGGTGCCCATGAGCAGGCCGCGCACGGTCTCGGTGATCGGCGTGAACGGCTGATACTCGGCGAACTGGCGCATGCCGACCGGCATGGTGTCGGTGGCGACCAGGCCGCTGCCGAGGAACGGCAGCATGATCAGCGGGAAGGGCATATTGCTCGCGCTCTCCGGACTCGACGCGACCAGGCCCATCCCCACCGAGAGCCAGATCAGCGCGAAGGTCAAGAGGGCGAGCAGCACGAACGCAGCGATCCATTCGACGGCATTCGCCGACGGCCGGAACCCGATGAGCACTGCGAACCCGACCATGGCCACGACACCGAGCATGGCCTGGATCAATGCGCCGATCACATGCCCGGTCAGGAACGAAGACGGTGCGATCGCCATGACGCGGAACCTGTTGACGATGCCCTTGGTGGTGTCGGTAGCGATGGACACCGCCACCGATGCCGTTATATACGCCGGAATCATCAACAGCATGCCCGGGGCAAGGTAGTCGATGTAGTTGCCGCCGGAGGACTTCTCCAGTGCGCCACCGAACACGAAATTGAAGACCGACAACAGGACAATCGGCATGATGATGACGCCGAATGTCAAGCTCGGGTAGCGCCTGGCATGAAGTAGGTTGCGCCGCAACATCGTTGCCGAGTCCGTCAGCGCAAGCGACATTGTGGTCATCGCGCAGTCTCCTTTTCCGCGGTGGGCCGGCCGGTGAGGGTGAGGAAAACGTCATCGAGGTTCGGGGTGTGCACCGAAAGGCCCTCGACGTCGATCTGTTCGAGGTCGAGCCGGTCGAGCACAGCGCGCAGCGACTTGACGCCGCCGTCGCTGGCAACCACCAGCGCGAGGTCGTCGTCCCCGGCACCCTCGACAACACGCGCGGTGGGACCGAGTACGCGAGCGGCGGTGTCGCGTCCGGACCGGTCGGCGAACTCCAGTCGGATGTGACCGCCGGGGACCAGTCGTTTCAGTTCCGCCGCAGTGCCTTCGGCAACGATCTTGCCGTGGTCGAGGACCGCGATCCGGTCGGCGAGCTGATCGGCTTCATCCAGGTACTGGGTGGTGAGGAAGACGGTGACGTTGTAGTCGTTGACCAGGCTGCGGATGATGTCCCACATCGCCCGCCTGCTGCGCGGGTCGAGGCCGGTGGTCGGCTCGTCGAGGAAGATGATGCGCGGGTCGCCGACCAGGGTCATCGCCAGGTCGAGTCGCCTGGTCATGCCGCCGGAGTAGGTGGCCGCGGTCTTGTCCGCGGCCTCGACGAGGTCGAAGCGCTCGAGCAGGTCCGAGGCAAGGCGCTTGCTGTCCCGACGCGGCAGATGGTGCAGATCGCCCATCAGGATCAGGTTCTCCCGGCCGGTCAACAGTTCGTCGACCGCCGAGAATTGCCCGGTGACACCGATCACGCCGCGGACCGCGTCGATTTCAGCCGTCAGATCGTGGCCGTCGACCCGGATCTCACCGGCGTCGGCGCGAATGAGCGTGGTCAGGATCTGCACCGTGGTGGTCTTGCCCGCCCCATTGGGACCGAGCATCGAGTAGACCGTCCCCTGCGGGACCGTGATGTCGATCCCGTCGAGCACCACGTGCTCGCCGAACGATTTACGCAGACCCAGCGCCGAAATGGCGAGGGCGCGGTGACCATTCGTCATGGCCTTACCTTTCTGAATTCATGAATCAATGCGTATGTGAGCATGATTCACCCGCACCGCTCCCGGGGATCCGGTGCGGCGAAACGCCTATCGATGTATTTCGTTGTCCCCGAGGGAGATTCGGCTAGATATCGAGCTCCTCGACTGGTGGACGATCCGCGATGCCCGCCACCCGCTCATACAGCTTGTCCGGGATCTTCCCCTTCAGCTCGCCGAGTGTGTCGACGATCTCCAGGATGAAATCGCCCCAATCCTGATCGCCGACGCCGAGCATGCGGCGCCAGTTCGTCAGATCCTTGAGCCAGTTCTTGCTGCTCTCCGGATACTCGTCCCAGTTCGAATACTGGGCATGCATGACGAACTTGCCCTTTCTGCTGCGATAGACCTGGACGTGCTCGATGCGCTGCTCGTTGACATCGCGCCATTCGCCCAACAGCGCGCCGGAGAATCGGACCTGACGCACGCCGTTGTGGCCGACCCGGAGCACTACCTCGTCGTAGCCCTCCAGCCTGCCCTCTTCCAGCTCGATGAACCGGCGCAGTGCCGTGGTCACCGCCCCCGAAAGATTGCCCCCGACCAGCTCCTGCGCTCGCTGAAAGAGCGCCAGATCGTCATCGGAAACATAGATCGTCTTGTTGGGCATGACTCGACTATACGTAGATGTATACGTACACGCAATACCCGCGTGTCCTCCCGCGATTCCCCCCGTGCGACCACGCCGATCTACATCTTGCGCGATGCGTTGAACCGCGGGACGACCCGGCTCGTATTCCAGGTGTACGCGATGTGTGATCGCCCGTGTGCGCTGCACATTCCCGGTCGCCGCGAGAAGGAGTGTCGAATGCCCGGCAGGGTAGTGGATTATCTGGTGCAAGCGGTTTCGGCCCTAGGAGTACGGCACATCTTCGGAGTCGACGGCGCGAACATCGAAGACCTGTACGACGCCATCTTCGATGCGCCCTACGACGTCACCGGTGTGGTCGCCAAGCACGAATTCTCCGCGGCGACGATGGCCGACGGCTACGCCCGTTCGACCAGCGGGCTCGGCGTCGTCTGCGCGACGTCCGGTGGTGGCGCGATGAATCTCGTTGCGGGGCTTGCCGAATCGTTCGCTTCGCGGGTGCCGGTACTGGCGCTGGTCGGCCAGCCGCCGACCGGGCTGGAAGGGCACGGCGCATTCCAGGACACCAGCGGGCATGCGGGCACCATCGATGCGGTCCGGATGTTCAGCGAGATCAGCCAGTACTGCGCACGCGTGCAGGCCGGCGCCGACCTACCCGAGCAGCTCGCAAGAGCGGTCGGCGCCGCCCGGCGCGGCGGGCCTGCCGTCCTCCTGCTGCCCAAAGACGTGCAGCAGTCGAGCATGGACGGCATCCCGCCGTTCCGGTGGGAACCAGAAGGACTACGCGACGACGAGCACGGCATCGCCGAGGTGCGCAGCGCGCTCACCACCGCGCGGCGGACCGGGAAGATCGTGATCATCGCGGGCGATCAGGTGGCGCGCGACGATGCCCGCGGCGAACTGGCCTGGCTGGCAACCACATTGGATGCGGCCGTCGGCGTCGCACCGGATGCCAAGGACGTCTACGACAACACCGATTCCGGGTACTGCGGTGTCGCCGGCAGCATGGGACATCCGGAACTCACCGCGGCGATCCGCTCGGCGGCGCTGTGCCTGCTGATCGGCACTCCGATGCCGATCACCACGCGCACCGGATTGGACGAGCTGCTCCGAGACTGCCCCGTGGCGAGCATCGGCGTCAGCGCGCCACACTTGCCCGCGATCCATGCCACCAGCACCAACCTGGCCAGCACGCTGGCGGAACTCGCCGACGTGTTCGCTGCCGTCGCGGCGACCGCCGACGGGGCACGCACCGCCACGAACCCGCCGACACCACTGCAGGTTCCCCAGGCGAGCGGACCAGGACTGCGCTACCGGGAGCTCGTCGAGACGATCGATGCGGCATTGCCGGAAGGCACCGATGTCTTCGCCGACGCAGGCAACACCGGTGCCGCGGTAGTGCACCACCTGCGGGTGCCGCGCGGCGGCCGGTTCGTCGTCGCCCTCGGCATGGGCGGCATGGGTTATGCCTTCGGCGCGGGCATCGGCTCGGCCTTCGCCCGCCATCGCGGACCGGGCGGACCGAGGCGAACGGTCGTCATCGCAGGTGATGGCGCGTTCTTCATGCACGGCATGGAACTGCACACCGCGGTCGAGCACGCACTGCCGGTCACCTTCATCGTCCTCAATAACAACGCACACGCCATGTGCGTCACCCGGGAGCAGCTCTACTACCGGGATCGATACAGCTTCAACCGATTCCAGCCGACCCATATCGGAGCAGGCATCGCCGCCATGTTCCCCGACCTGCCCGCCTACTCGGTGCGGACACCGCAAGAACTGGCCGCCGCACTGGGACCGTGCACCGAAACCGAAGGGCCGTCGTTCATTTCGATCGACTGCGACCCCGACGAAGTTCCGCCCTTTATTCCATTCTTGTCCACCTTGGAAGCCTCTAGGAGCACACCTTGACCACCACCCGAGCCCTGCCTGCACTCAGCGATATCCCGGAGGAAGTCATCCCCGGCGTGCTGCGAATCGAGAACTCCGACAAGGACGCGACCACGCCGATCATCATGGATATGCTGCGGTCGGTCTATCCGCACGATCAGATCTTCGGTGAGTACTGCCCGGTGCAGGCGTATATCGCGGCGCCGCCGCAGGAGGTGTTCGAGTACCTCGCCGACACCAGGTCATTGGAAGAGTGGACCTACAGCCTGCGCGGGTTCGTCGAGACCGAGGAACCGGGCCTGTGGCTGGCCTACGACCGCCTCGGGGACGCCACCAAGATCTTCACCCGCACCGTTGCGCATCAGGACGGCATGACCGTCGACTACCACTGTGCCTGGGACCAGGGCCGGCACCTGTGGATGGTCTATCTGCTCCGGGTGATCGACGCGCAGGTGGTGTTCAACAAGCCGGGTTCGGTTGTCCTGTGGGTCAACTGCAAGCACCCCTTTTACGACGAAAATCCCTATCCCGAAACCGCGCCTGCCAAGCGCCCGGTGTGGGTCGGCGATTTCTGGGAGATGTTCTCCGCGGGGCATCAGCTGGAAATGGACAACCTCAAGGCGATCTGTGAATATCGCGCGGCCAACGGCCTGCCGATCAAGCCCGACTGGATGAAGTGAGCATGTCGATGGCAAACGCGAGCACCAACGAACTAAACCCTGACGCCCCCCGACTGCCGACGGTCAGTCTGGTCGATGTGGCCAGCTATCTGCCCGGCGATCCCGTCGGCACCGAATACTTCACCCAGTTCAGCCGCTCGGACCGGATGGCGAAGAATGTCATGTTCCGTTCGCCCAAGGCACGCCATCATGTGGACCGGGACGAGACCGCGGTGGACATGGTCGAGCGCGCCGTCGCGCCGCTGATCGAACGCCATGGCGCACAACTGCTTTCGAATATCGACGTGCTGATCACGCACACTCAGCTGCCGGACAACCCGGTCATGGGGTGCGGGCCGGAAGTGGCGCGCAGGCTCGGCGCGCGGCCCGGATTCGTCTACGACGTGCACAACGGCGGCTGCGCGGCATTTGTGCACATGATGGCGATGGCGCGAATGATCCTGCAAACCACCAACGCTCGCACCGCCCTTATCGCGGCCACGCAGAACTGCGCCGGCCCGGTGTTCACCCAGCCCGATATCCGCAAGCTCGCGCAGGCTCCGGTGCCCGGCGACGGATGCGGCGTCGGGCTGCTGGTGAAGGACGACAGCGCGCCGATCCTCGATATCGAATGCCGCACCTATCCCGAGTTCGCCGGGGATATGTCGTTCTCCACCAATGGCGATCGCAAGTACTGGGAGCCGGGTGAAGGCCAGGGCTGCGTGAGCTTCACCGAATCGAAGATCACCAAGGTGTTCGCACGCGGCAACCGCCTGGTGCCCGAGGTGGCACTCGAGGTGTGCGATCGGATCGGTGTGAAGGGGCGCGATATCGACACCTTCGTCACCAATCAACCGAACCGGCTGTTCCTGCGCAACTGGCACGACGCGCTCGAACTGCCCGCCGAACGCCACCCCGACACCTTCGATCAGTGCGGAAACCTGTTTGCCGCGGGCATTCCGGTCACCCTCGATGCGGAGAACCGGGCGGGCAGACTGCGCAACGGGTCGGTGGTACTGATGTCGGCGTTCGCGCACGCGGGCGACTTCGCGGGTGCGGCAGCGGTGCGCTGGGGCGCGGCGCAATGACCGTGGAACTGGCCGACGGCACGCTGCCGTCGCGACAACACCACCAGGAGCGGGCGCTGCCTCGATTCGATCTGAGCTTGAGCGAGAATCCTTTCCCGCCACTGCCTTCGGTGTTGTCGGCGGTGAACGGCGTACTCGCGCACGCCAATCGGTATCCGGAGTTCTTGCCGCTCCGGTTGCCGAAACTGATCGCCGACCACGTCGGTGTGCACTCCGACCAGGTCGTCGTCGGTTCGGGTGCGACGGGGGTGGCCATGCAGATCATCCAGGCGCTGACCACGCCGGGCGCCGGGATCGTCTACGGATCGCCGACCTTCGACGGTTATCCGATCATGGCCGAGATGGCCGCGCTCGACGTCGTCCCGGTGCCGCTGGACGCGGGTGGCAACCAGGATCTGCCCGCCATCGCACGGGCCGTCGACAAACGGACCGGGCTGGTGGTGGTGTGTCGGCCGCACAATCCGACCGGTACCGTGATTGCGAGCAGACTGTTGCAGACCTTCCTGCGCGCCGTACCGCAGCGGGTGCCGGTAATCCTCGACGAAGCGTATGCCGAATTCTTGGGCCACGCCGATCGGATCGACACCGTCGCGCTGCTGCGCCGGCACCCGAATCTGCTGGTGCTTCGCACCTTCTCGAAGGCGTACGGGCTGGCGGGGCTGCGCATCGGATACGTCTTCGGGAGCCGGGAGCTGATCAGCCGAGTGCGCAGGCTGCAGCTGCCGTTCGGGATGAGCTCGGCGGCGGTGGCCGCGGTAGCCGCGTCCTATGCCGCCGAACCCGAACTCGCCGCGCGCATCGTGCGCATCACGGCCCGGCGGGAGGCACTGCGGAACGCGTTGTGCCTGCGCGGTGTCGCGGTGCCACACAGCCACGCCAATTTTCTGTATCTACCCGGTCCCGGTGTCGCGACGGCGTTGCGCCGGGGCGGCATCGCCGCGAAGTCCTATCCCGACGGGAGCGCCCGCATCGCGGTCGGGGATCCCGAAGCAGACAACGCCGTCTTGCAAGCTCTCCGGCCACGCGGTGCCTGCAATCCGATACCGGAGGCTTCGTAATAGAGACCGGCCCACGCAGGCCCCCTTGTGCAGCGCCGCGCAGGGGCGGCCGTTGCATGGGATCGTCGAGCGCCGCTCGAACAACTGCGGATGGTTCCATGGAGCTGTGATGATCCGGCGTGATCGCGGCCTACGCCCGAATGCGGCACCGGCCCACCGCACGGCCAGCCGGGTGCTGGCCCGTTTCACCATCGGCCGGCGCGAGGTCATTGCGCGGCAGACCGTCATCGAGCCCGGTGGCACCAGCGGCTGGCACTACCACGACGGCACCCTGGTCGTCTTCGTCGCGCGCGGCACCCTCGACCATCCCTACGCGGACTGCGTGCCGGTCACCTATCGACGCGGCCGGCTGTTCAGAGAACCCAGCGGCCCGGACCATCCCCATGTCGCCCGCAATCGTGGGACCACTCCGGTCACCCTGTTCGTGCTCTATCTCAACCCCGCGGGCAGTCCGCTCGCACACAGCGTGCCCCCGCCGGGCTGCGCCGACTGAGCAGACCACGGCGCAGCAAAAGACTCGGTGCAACGTCAGCACAGGTAAGGCTTCGGAACAGCGACAGTGCCGGAAAGTGCGATCAGCGCAGGCTCGGCCGCATTCGCCCGACGATCAGCTTGCGGGCAAGCAGGCGTCGCGCAGCGAGCACGCACCACAGGACTGGCCACAACCGCCGACTTCCTCGGCGGGAACCACGGCGGCGACCGCCTGCGCGGCAGCATTGGCACCCGCACCGAGGGTGAAGAGCGCGACGACGGCAGTGCCCGCCGCCACGATGAGCGCGGGGAGGGTGCTCGCGGCCATGGCGACGAGACCACCGGCGAAGAGCAGGGCGCCTGCCGCCACCGAGGTGGGTGCGGCGACACGGTTCGCGATGCGGAAAGTCTCTTCGTCGTGGAGAGCGGCTTCGGTGTGCACCCCGACGACGCGATTGCGCGGGAGCTTGCCGGTCAGTCCGAGCACGCCGGTCGCGATGGCCACGAGGGCCAGCACGAACAGGACAAGAGCGACGACGAACACCCGAGAAGGCTATCGCACTGTCATCGAGCGGCGACGGGCCGCTCCCCCGCAACCGCCCAGCACCTGGCGCTGCACCACCCCGGTCAGGCGCATTCCACATTGCCGCCCCGCAGCCGGCGGGCACAGCAACCACCCGAGATCACCGGGTGCCCGGGATTTCGTGCCGACCGGTGGGGATGTCCGGAAACCGCTGCGGCACAAGAGCACCAATGCGTCCGGCCGAACGCCGCGCGGCGCGGCGGGTGCGCTGCGGGAATCCCGGTCCGGCCCGATTTTCGGTCCTGCGACCCGGACGTTCTACCCTGATAGACGGTAGTTATGTCGGGGATCGGCGAATAAGAAGGCAGGACCGTGCAGGACACTCGTGCAACCGAAAGCGCTGTACCGGAGCACAGGTATAACGCTGGCCTCGCCGTCCGCATCGAGGATCGGTGGCAGCGGATCTGGGCGGAGCGCGGAACCTTCCACGCACCGAACCCGGTCGGTCCGCTCGCGGGTGCGACCCCGGCGGACAAACTCTTCGTCCAGGATATGTTCCCGTATCCCTCCGGCGCGGGCCTGCATGTCGGGCATCCACTCGGCTACATCGCCACCGACGTCTTCGCGCGCTACCACCGGATGCACGGGCGCAACGTGCTGCACGCGCTCGGCTACGACGCCTTCGGCCTGCCTGCCGAGCAGTACGCAGTGCAGACCGGCGCCCATCCGCGGGTGACGACCGAGTCCAACATCGCCACCATGCAGCGGCAGCTGGACCGGCTCGGGCTCGGGCACGACCGGCGGCGCACGTTCGCGACCACCGATCCCGAGTACTACCGCTGGACCCAGTGGATCTTCCTGCGTATTTACAACGCCTGGTACGACCTGGAAATGGACAGGGCCCGCCCGATCGCCGAGCTCGAGGACCAGTTCGCCTCGGGTGCACGGCCGACACCGGACGGCAGCGCATGGGACGCGCTGAGCGGCCGCGAGCGCACGGCGCTGCTGGACTCCTATCGTCTGGTGTACCAGACCGATTCGGTGGTCAACTGGTGCCCCGGCCTGGGCACCGTGCTGTCCAACGAAGAGGTCACCGCCGAGGGCCGCAGCGAGCGCGGCAACTTCCCAGTGTTCCGTAAGCGCCTGTGGCAGTGGATGATGCGCATCACCGCCTACGCCGACCGGCTGGTCGACGATCTCGATCGGCTGGACTGGCCGGACAACGTGAAGTCCATGCAGCGCAACTGGATCGGGCGATCCCGTGGCGCGCAGGTGAAGTTCGACGCGGCGGGCGAACAGATCGAGGTCTTCACCACCAGGCCCGACACGCTGTTCGGCGCAACATATGTGGTGCTGGCCCCCGAACACGAGCTGGTCGACAAGCTGACCGCGGCCGCCTGGCCCGACGGCACCGATGCGCGCTGGTCCAACGAGAGCGCGACACCCGCGGAAGCCATTGCGACCTACCGCAAGTCGATCGCCGCCAAGTCGGATCTGGAGCGCCAGGAGAACAAGGAGAAGACCGGCGTCTTCCTCGGCACCTACGCCATCAATCCGGCCAATGGCGCACAAGTGCCCGTCTTCATCGCCGACTACGTGCTGAGCGGCTACGGCACCGGCGCGATCATGGCGGTACCCGGCCACGACCAGCGGGACTGGGATTTCGCCTCGGCGCTCGGGCTGCCGATCGTCGAGGTCATCGCGGGCGGCGACATCACCGTCGCGGCGGTGACCGGCGACGGCGCACTGGTGAACTCCGGCTATCTCGACGGCCTGTCGGTCGAGGAGGCCAAGGCCACCATCATTGCCAAGCTGGAGACCGAAGGCCACGGCAAGGGCACCATCCAATACAAGCTGCGCGACTGGCTGTTCGCTCGGCAGCGGTACTGGGGCGAGCCGTTCCCGATCGTCTACGACGAAGACGGCGCACCGCACGCGCTGCCGGAATCCATGCTGCCCGTGCAGCTTCCCGAGCTCGACGACTTCGCGCCGGTCACCTTCGATCCCGACGACGCGAACTCCGAGCCGTCCCCGCCGCTGGCCAAGGCCGCCGACTGGGTCAATGTCGAACTGGATCTCGGCGATGGCCCCAAGATGTACCGGCGCGACACCAATGTCATGCCGAACTGGGCGGGCAGCTCGTGGTACCAACTGCGCTACGCCGACCCGACCAACAGCGAAGCGTTCTGCGCCAAGGAGAACGAGGAGTACTGGCTCGGTCCGCGCACCGGCGAGCACGGTGTAGACGATCCAGGCGGTGTCGACCTGTATGTCGGTGGCGTCGAACACGCGGTGCTGCACCTGCTGTACGCACGGTTCTGGCAGAAGGTGCTCTTCGACCTGGGCGATGTGACCGGTTTCGAGCCGTACCGCAGGCTGTTCAACCAGGGCTACATCCAGGCCCACGCCTACACCGACGAGCGCGGCGCCTACGTGCCCGCCGCCGAAATCACCGAACGCGACGGCAAGTTCTTCTGGACCGACCAGACCGGCACCGAGATCGAGGCGTTCCAGGAGTACGGCAAGATCGGAAAGTCGCTGAAGAACGCCATCTCTCCCGATGAGATGTGCGATCTGTACGGCGCCGACACCTTCCGCTTCTACGAGATGTCGATGGGGCCGCTCGACACTTCCCGGCCGTGGGCGACCAAGGATGTCGTCGGCGCGCACCGCTTCCTGCAGCGCGTGTGGCGACTGGCGGTCGACGAGGAGACCGGTGCGCTGCGGGTCACCGACGCCGCACCGGCCGATGAGACGCTGCGCCTTGTGCACAAGACGATCGCGGGCGTGGACGAGGATCTGGCGGCGCTGCGCGACAACACGGCGGGGGCCAAGCTCATCGAGCTGACCAACCATCTCACCAAGACCTACCCCGATGGCGCGCCGCGGTCGGCGGTGGAGCCGGTGGTGCTGATGCTGGCGCCGATGGCCCCGCACATCGCGGAGGAGTTGTGGGAACGTCTCGGCCACACCCGGTCGCTTGCCCATGGCCCCTTCCCGGTCGCCGATCCCGCGCTGCTGGTCGACGCGTCGGTCGAGTACCCGATCCAGGTGAACGGCAAGGTGCGCAGCCGGATTCAGGTGCCCGCCGATGCCGACAACGCGGCCATCGAGGCGGCCGCGCTCGCCGACGAGAAGATCGCCGCGCTGCTGGGCGGCAATGCGCCGCGCAAGCTGATCGTGGTGCCGGGGCGTCTGGTGAACATCGTCGCGTGACCTCCGACTCCCGCGCCGCGCCGGAATTCCTTTCCGGGCGGCGCGGGAAGGTCGGACGCGCAGTCGATTGCGGTGCTCGGACCGACCGAAGTGCGGCAGTCGATTACGTTCGGTCAGCGCGGCGGGAGCAGGACGTCGTTCAGCGTGACCAGTGCGAGGTTGCGCTCCTTGATGATGTCGACCAGCTGTCCGTAGCAATGTGTGACCGCAGGTGCGTTCGCGTGGCCGATAACAATGGTCTGCGGGTTGAAATACTTACGGGCGCACTCGATCAGGTAATCCTCGGTGATCACACCGGAGTCCGACAGCGAGCCGTACCACATGGTCGGCACCGTGTATCCGAGGTCCGCGGCCACCCGGTCCACCGTGCCGTTGTGCCTGCCGAACGGCGGCCGGAAGTACGGCGTTCCGTCCACGCCGAAGTTGTTGTGCAGGTAGCTCTTTGCCTGATTCAGCTGGGCAGCAACGGCCGAGCCGGACAGTTTGGTCAGATCTGGATGGTCCCAGGTGTGGTTGGCCAGCTGGATCTGCCCCGACTCCACCAAGGGCCGCAACGCATTCCGGTGCATGTTCCACGAGTCGTAGTAGGCGGTCACGAAGAAAGTGAACCGGGCGCCGGTGTCACGTGCGAATGCGATGTAGGCGGCGACCACGTCGGGGCTGGCGCCGTCGTCGACGGTCAGCGCCATGGTGTTGCCCGGTCCGGGCAGCGCGGTGATGGTCGACGCCGGAATCGGCGTCTTCGGCCCACCGGGCGGGGGTGGCAACCGCGGCGCTGGTGGCAGGATCGGCCCGCCGCCCGCGGACCCGCTGTCGATCGGCGCGCCCTCCGCAACCACACCGCCGGTCAACGCGACCGCGGTGCCGGCGGCGAGCATCGACAACAACCGACGTCTGTCCACCTTGGAACCCTCAGCTCTGCTCGAAACATGTAACCAGTCGGGACTGTACCGAGCGAATCTGTCCTGGAGTTGAATTCCGCGCACACGTAAATAAACCGTCATGATCTGGGGCGATGTGCACTAGAGTCGTCGACTCGATACCGACGGCACCCGGCCCGCCTGCACTCAGTAGGGCCGCAGCACGATCTCCGTCGGGTGCCCGTCGCGCGGGGTGTCGATGGCATTGCGCACCGTCGCGGCGACGGTCTGCGGGGTGAGGAATTCCTCGGGCCGGTACTCGCGACCTTCACCGGCGATGATCTCGCGCTGCATGTCGGTATCGATCCGGCCGGGGTGGATCGAGGTCACGCGCAGTGCGGGTTCCTCGAGCCGCAACGCGTCACCGAAGGCGCGCAGCGCGAACTTGCTCGAGGCGTAGGACGCCCAGCCCGGGTTCGCGCGCAGCCCCGCCCCCGAATTGATCAGCACCACATGGCCGTTGGCCACGCGCAGTGCGGGAAGCAGCAGCCTGGTGAGCTCGGCAACCGCAATCACGTTGGCCTCCAAGGTATGTCGCCACTGCTGCACCGAGGATTCGGCGATGGTGCCCAGATCTGCCACACCAGCGTTGTGCACCAGCACATCCAGTCGTTGCAGGTGCGCGACCGCCGCGGCCACCGCGGCATAGTCGGTCAAATCGACGGGCCACGCTGTGGCGCTGGGAAGTTCGCGCTGGATGTCGCCCAGTGCCGCGGCGGAGCGGGCGCCGAGCAGCAGATCATGCGTCGGTGCGAGCGCACGCGCGATGGCGGCACCGAGCCCGCGGCTGGCGCCGGTGATCAGCGCGGTCGGCTTCGGAGTGCTGGTCACGACGGAGGTCATGGGCCCACCGTAGTAGTTTTGCAAAACTCGCCGGAAAACCCGTAGCACGGCCCGCATGCGCAGCGATGCATGGATACGTTGGTATAACAATCTCCACGGACGGGGCACGGGTGAGTTCCACCGAATACGAGTCGGCCAGCGCGACCGGTGCTATTTCGAGCGACCTGCCAGCAGTCGCCACCGGAAATGCTGTTCCGAGCGACCTGCATGGTGCTGTGTCGAACGCAACGCCAGACACCGCCGAGCGGGCATACCTTCCGGTGTCATCGCAGAATAGGGGCATGGCACACCCGGGTTTCACCCCGACACAGCTCGCGGCCCGCGCCGCCTATCTGCTGCGGGGCAATGATCTGGGCACGATGACGAGCGCGGCGCCACGGCTGTACCCGCACATGTGGAGCTGGGATGCCGCGTTCGTCGCGGTCGGCCTCGCCCCGTTGAGCGTCGAGCGGGCGGTCATCGAGCTGGACACGCTGCTCTCGGCGCAGTGGAAGAACGGGATGATCCCGCACATCGTCTTCGCCAACGGCGTCGACGGATACTTCCCCGGCCCGGCCCGGTGGGAATGCCGGAAGCTGGCCGCCAACGCGCCCGACGGCCCGGACACCTCCGGCATCACCCAGCCACCGGTGCACGCCATCGCGGTGCAGCGGATCCTCGATCATTCGCGCAGGCACGGGCGCAGCACCAGGGCGGTGGCCGAGGAATTCCTCAACCGTCGCTGGCCGGATCTGGTGCGCTGGCATCGCTGGATGGCGCACGCCCGCGACCCCAAGGAAAGTGGCCGGATCACGCTGTACCACGGCTGGGAATCGGGCATGGACAACTCGCCGCGCTGGGATCGGGCCTATCAGAACGTGGTCGTCGGCGACCTGCCGCCGTATCGACGCAAAGACGTGCTGGTGGTCGCCGACCGGTCGCAGCGACCGAGCGACCGCGAATACGACCGCTATCTGTGGCTGGTCGAGCAGATGCGCCGAGCCGGATACGACGACTACCAGCTGTCCTCGACGATGAGCTTCGCGGTGGAGGACGTGTTCGTCACCGCGATCTTCGCGCTGGCCTGCGAGGTGCTCGCCCATATCGGCGAGGAGTACAAGCAGCCGAACGCCGATGTGCGTGACCTCTACACCTGGGCCGAGCGCTTCCGCGCCGGCGTTGTCGCGACCACCGACGCGCGCACCGGCGCGGCGCGGGACTTCGACGTCCGGCTGCAACGCTGGATCGGCACCGAGACGCTGTCGATGTTCGCACCGCTGCTGTGCGGTGGTCTGCCCCGCGACACCGAACGCAGCCTGCTGCGACTATTCGAAGGCCCGCGCTTCTGCGGCCATCCCGACCTGCGCTACGCACTACCGCCGTCGACCTCGCCCGTCTCGAAGGACTTCCGCTCCCGCGAGTACTGGCGCGGTCCAGTCTGGCCGGTGATGAGCTGGCTGTTCTCCTGGGTCTTCGCCCGCCGCGGCTGGGCGGAACGCTCGTTCATGCTCCGCGCCGAAGGGCTGCGCCAAGCCAGCGACGGCAGCTTCGCCGAGTACTACGAGCCGTTCACCGGCGCACCGCTCGGCAGCATGCAGCAGTCCTGGACGGCCGCCTCGGTTCTCGATTGGCTCGGCTGACCCAACCGGACACCGTGAACAGTCTTCGGTGAACATTGCGCAAATGCATCATGCGCAACACTGGCCACATCAAGAGCTTGCCGCTATCGTCGAACAGCATGGATAGCACTCGTTGGAGATCGACTCACGCTCTTGCGTTGTCCGCGATCGCTGTGGGCGGCATCCTCACCGCAACCATGCCGGGCACCGCGACGGCCGCACCGAGCGGACCGGATGTCTCGTCTTGGCAGCATCTCGACGGCCGGTTCATCGACTGGTTCGCGGTCCGACGCTCCGGCCACGACTTCGCGATGGTGAAGGCCACCGAGGGTCTGAACTACGTCAATCCGTACTTCATCCAGGACAGCTTGCTGATGCGCGCGGCAGGCGTCGCACGCGGGACCTACCACTATGCCCAGCCGAGCCTGCCGCCGCAATCACAGGCCGCGCTGTATGCGGCGACAGTGCTCGGACAGAACGGTCCGCTGGATCTGCCGCCGGTGCTCGACATGGAGAACGCGGGCGGCCTCGACCCGGCGCGGCTGATCAACTGGACCCGCCGCTACCTGGAAACCGTCGAGCTGCTGACCGGCCGGACCCCGATCATCTACACCTATCCGAACTTCTGGAAGACCGCCATGGCGAACACTGATGAGTTCGTCCACTACCCGCTCTGGATCGCCGACTACCGCGGCAACGACCAACCCGAGGTGCCCGGCGGCTGGCCGACCTGGACGTTCTGGCAGACCACCGACCGTGGCAAAGTTCCCGGCATCGCGGGCGGCACCGATGTGAACGTATACAGCGGCGCCCAAGGCGATTTCGCCCGCTACGCGCACATCAGCGGCCTGCTCGGCAGCAGCTGAGCGGCCGCGGCAGAAAAAGACGAAACCGCTACTCCCTGCAGGATGAGTAGCGGTTTCGTTTCCTTCACAGCAGGCGGCCTGCCGATCGATTAAACACCGATGCGGCCGCCGCCCTTCCTCCATACCACCGCGACCGAGGGCCGCGGCTGCTTGTCGCCGCCGTCGGGCCAGTGCGACAACGGGTTCTCGGGGGTCGCGTCGTCGGCCTCGCCCGGATGCTGCACGCACACCATGACTCGCGATTCGGTGACGATCGGACCACAGGTCTCGGCGCCGCGCGGCACCGTGAGGAATTGCTTGGTCTCACCGCGATTCGCACCGTCGAGCACCACGGAGAACAGACCGTCGTTCGACTTCAGAGCATTGCCGTCGGTGGAGATCCACAGGTTGCCGTAGGGGTCGAACGCGAGATTGTCCGGGCAGGAGATCGGGCTGACCTTGGTCTTGTCGAAGCCGGCGAAGTAGGTGTCCGCTGCGGCGGGGTCACCACAGACCAGCAGCAGCGACCAGGTGAACTTGGTCCCGGTGTGGTCGTCGTCGATTTCGAGGATCTGACCGTTCTTGTTCAGGTTGCGCGGGTTGGCCTCGTCGGGACCCTGCTTGCCTTCCTTGCCGCGGTTGTCGTTGTTGGTCAGCGCGACATACACCTTGCCGGTGTAGGGATTGGCCTCGAAGTCCTCCGGGCGGTCCATCTTGGTGGCGCCGACCTTGTCGGCGGCCAGCCGGGTGAACACCGCGACCTCGGCCGCGCTCATGCCCTCGACGAGCGATTTGCCCTTGCCGTCGGCACCCGTCTCCAGCAGCGGAAGCCACTCGCCGGTGCCGGTGAAGCCCTTGTCCGAAGGCACCGTGCCATTGCCGTCGACCTTGTCCGGATGGTTGCCGGTCAGCTTGGCGACATACAGCGTGCCCGCGTCCAGAATGGTCAGGTTGTGGCGCCTGCTCGCCTGGCCGGTCCCCGACTGGATCTTGCGCGAGGACACGAATTTGTACATGTAGTCGAACTTTTCGTCGTCACCGGTGTAGGAAACGACGTCGCCGTTCTTCGTGACATAAATGGTGGCGGCCTCGTGCTTGAGGCGGCCCATAGCACTGTGCTTGATCGGGGTGGAGGTGGGATCCCACGGGTCGACCTCGACGACATAGCCGAAACGGTTGGCCTCGTTGGGTTCCTGCGCGAGATCGAAGCGCTTGTCCGCACGCTCCCATTGGTTGGGGGTGCCGCCCTTGGTGAAACCGTATCGCTTGACCCGCGGCTTATCCGCCGATTCCGACACCTTGTCACCGTTGGCGAAGTAGCCGTTGAAGTTCTCTTCGCCGGAAAGCACAGTGCCCCACGGGGTCACGCCGCCGGAGCAGTTGGCGAAGGTGCCGAGCACCTTGGCGCCGGTCGGGTCGGCGGTGGTCGTGACGAACGCGCTGCCTGCGGCCGGACCGGTCAGCGCGAACTCGGTGGTCGCGGTGATGCGGCGGTTGTACTTGCCGAAGACCGGGGTCAGTTTGCCGGTACCCGCCTCGCCCTTGACCTCGACCACGGACAAGCCGTGCGCGGCCATGGTGATCGCGATCTGCTCGTCGGTCGGCGACTCTTTGTTGTAGCCGCGGAACATGTGCGGGCCGGTGGTGTACTCGTGGTTGACCACAAGCAGATAGCTGTTGGCCTGGCCCTCGATCGGCAGCAACGCGGCGAAGTCATTGTTGTAGCCGAACTGTACGGCCTGCGCGGCAGCGGTCTGCTTCTCGAAGTCGAAGGCCGGCGCGTCGGCGAAGAGCGGGTCGCCCCAGCGGATCACCACGGACTGCTCGTAACCCTCGGGGATCACGATCGCGTCTTCCTTGTTCGGCGCGACGGCGGTGAAGCCGGTTCCGGTACCCACCGGGCCCGCCGGGGTATTGGTCGGGGTGAGCGTGCCGGCCGCGGCGTCGTCACCACAGGCCGCGAGCACACTGCCCGCACCGACTGCCAGCACCGCCGCGGCGCCGCCCTTGATCAGCCCACGACGGTTCAGCGAGCTGACGATGTCACCGAAGTATGCACCGCCGGAGGTGTTGGGCACCTCGTGGAAGCACGCGTTCGCGCATTTGTATTCACAGGTGACGGAAGCGCGCGACGACTGGCCGTCATGCTTCACGAAGAGGGCGAGAGGTTTCACGGCGACTCCTGGATTGGTCCGACGCGCGCACGGTAAACGCCGCAGGCTATTCCCAGGAAACGCTCAGATGAACGATCGACCAATTAGGTGACCCTCAGTGCCGGCGAAAACACGAATGTCGCTCTCGCTCTCCGGAATGGAGCGACAGCGACATTCGTACTGCGGTCAGGCATTGACTTGCAGGGCGATCACGACCTCTTGTTCGTTCTCCGGCAGATAGTGGACCTGCAGGATGCGGCCGACCTGAACTCCGGCCACGCTCGCCGGTGGCAGGAATTTCTCGACTCGGGTGGCGAATGTTGTTCCGTCGGGCCGGGTCACGACGAGCCCGAGTTCGATTTTGGAGTGGCCGTTGCGGATTTCGCCCGGCACGGCGAGCGATTGCACCACCGCCTGGGCCGTGATGCCGCGGGCGGCGATATCGAGTTTGCCCTTGGTGGTGAATCCCCTTCGGATCATGGACTCGTTCATCGCCTGCTGCGCAGCCGAGGTGTCCCCCGAGCGATCCACCTCGACCTTGTCGGTTCGACCCGGCAGATAACGCACCGGCAGCACGACGCCGGGCTGCAGCAGGGCGAGTTCGGTGAGCGGGACGATCAGCTTCGCTGCGGAATCGAAGATCTTGCCGTCGACGCCCTCGACGCTGAACTCGATGCGCACCTGCGGCTGATCGTTGACGCTCAGCCCGGTCTGCCGAAACGACTTGATGGTGCCGATCCCGACGAGACCGTTGCGGAACGAGGAGCTGTTGCCCCCGGTGAACGCCTCCAGGATGCCTTCGCCGGTGAACGCGAAAACGAGCGGGACAACGGTGAGCGCGATGATCGGCAGCGCCATGTGGGGACCGACCCAGGCGAGCATGCCGTCGTCGTACGCCCCGGAGGGGACATAGGTCAGGCCGTGCCAGAGATAGAAGCCGACGGAGAAGATGCCGAATGCGGCGGCGAGAGAGCGGGCGATGGTTTTCATGATGTGCCTTCGGTGGGTAAGCGGGTGTGTGGATGACCCGTCGGCCCGCGCACGCCCGGGCCGCCCCGCCACCCCTCGCAATGACGGGGCGGCGGCGGACGTGCCGGGCATGAGCGGAGTCGGCGCCTGGTCGCGGATCAGCCGCCGACGACCGTCGAGCAGGCGAAGGTGATGTCGAATTTCGCCGTCGTAGGGCCCGCGAGCGGGTTGCTCATGTCGGGGCCGCCGACGCCCTCACCGGTGATCTTGTAGGTGTTGCCGTCCTTGACGAGCTTGGCCGAGCCGCCCGGCATGCCGTTGCCGAAGCCCAGCGCGTAGGGCAGACCGTTGGAGCCACCCTTGCTGCCGGCGATCGCCACCGCGTCCACGGTGTCGGTGCCGGAAATGGACGCGCTGACGCCGAGAGTGCCGTAGGTCGCGTTGTTGGTGTCGTTGAGCGTGAGGGCCAGCGTGCCGCCCTGCTTGGCGCAGAGGGTTTCGAACTTCCCTTCGAGCGCCTTGCCGTCCACCGCGGCCACCGACTTGCCCGCTGCCGGACCGGACGGCGCCGCGGAGGTGGCCGGCTTGGCCGAAGGAGCGGCGGGCGAGGTGCTCGCGTCGTCGCTGCAACCTGTGACGAACAGGGCGAGCGCGGCGGCGGCGGTAAGAGCGGCGGCGGAGATGCGAGCCGGCTTGGTGTTCATGATTTCGTTCCTTTGCTTCGTCCGGCCCCGGTGTGGAGCCGATACGAGAAAGGTAGGAACCGGTCGCGCCCTACCGATCCCAGGTTTTCCGGTGTCTGAAATGGCTGATATTCCGATAACCTGGTCGAATGCGACGGCCGCGCGCGATGGTGCTGGACGAGGTTTGGCGCCGCCTCGACGGTGTCGAGCCCCTCAGTGGGCCGCACGGCGGGCCACTGCGCCGCACCGTCAAACTCATTCTCGATCCATTGGTGATCCGCCCTGTCCAGAACCCGCTCTGCGCGGGCCCGATACTCACCGCGGACGGCGCGACCCTGCTCGCCACACGCATGCACGCCGCCGCGGATGTACTGCGCGCGACCGCGTCGTGGTTCACGCTGCTCAAGCAGGTCCGGCGCGCCCTGCGAATCACCGAAGGCAATCCACAGGATCTGTATTTCCAACGCTGCTTCGAGCTCGCGACGACGACAGGCGCACCGGATCAACTGCGGGACAGAGCAATTGCCGAAGCCGCGCTACGTGATATCCACGAATTCACCGCCGGGCGGACAACGCAGGCACTCAAGGAGCACCTCACCGACGGCACACACATCGGCGCGCTCGGCGCGCTGATCGATGTCGCATGGCAGCGACGGCCGCTGGGTGCGCCGACGGGTGATCACAGCCTCGTGGTGCGCTCGCTGCTGGAGGCGTGCGCGGCCGCCCGACTCGGGCAGGCACCGCACAATGGACAAAAGGAGTTCGACCGCCTGCTCGCCGCCCATGCGGGCACGCACGGGGGAATTCGGCTCTGGGACAACGTATCCACACCGACCGCCCACGAGCTGGGGCTCACCGCGCGTCCCGCGCCACAGCCACCCGAGCTCGGCACCTCGGCCTCGACGGCCAACCTCGGCCTGCCATTCGACCGCACCATCTATGAGCGCGTCTTCACCGTGCTGCAAGCCTCCAGCGAACGTGCCGAGCTGCCGCCGATTCCGGAGCTGGTGACGACCGAAATCGCCCGCAGTTGTGCGCCGTGGGCGCTGCTCGACGAGTCGCTGCGCGTCGTGGCGAGCGCGGGAATCGCACTCGCGCAAGGGTTGAGCCCCATTGCGACGGTCGCGCGGCTGCCACGTCATGGTCAGGTCGTCAGTGCGTCGCACGATGCGGAGACGACGGCGCATCGCGTGATCAACAGCCGCTGGCAGCGGGAGGCGTATGTGCTGCAGGCGCGGCGGCTCGCGGTGAGTTCCGACCATTCCGCGACCATTGGACCACTTGCCGCCATCGCCGCCGAACTGCGCACGCCATGGCGGCCCTACCTCCGGCGACTGTGGGTTCGCCTGCACGGCCGCGATGTCAGGGAGTTCGGCATCTACGAGCCCGACGAGCTGTGGGATCTGCTCGATGGTGTCGCTCGCTCCGTCATGCTCGATCACCGGATGCGGGTCAAGCGGGCGCTGAGCGCGAGTTCCCTTGCCCAAGAGCCGGACCCAGCGGAATCGAGGGCGAGCTGATGACCGGGACCGTGACCGTACGCCGGGTCGAGGGCGGCCTGTGGATCATCGCACCCGAGGGCGCACCGACCGTGCTGGACGATGCGGCGGATGTCGATATCGTGGTGCTCGAAGTATCGGGCGGGCATCTCACCTGGAGTCTGTCTTCCGGACAACCGATTCCGGCCGCGGTCATCGAGGACATGACGCTTGCCCAGGAGTGGATATGGGCCGTGTACGGCGCAGCCATCGCGCTAGCCGTCGACGAATTCGACAGTGAGACAACCGAACTCACGGTGCAGCCGGCGCTCCCTCGGCTTGCCGCGAACGTATGGCGACTGGGATACGCACACTGGGCGGCGCGGTGGTGGCCGGCCTCGACCATCGACGGCATCGCACCACTCGACGAACGGCTGCTCGACCAGGAAATCGCCGCCCTGCGAGAGGAATGCGAATTGATTGTCGACGACGATGCCGAGCCGGTGTCGAGCGAGGACCTGTCGACGTTCGACATCCCCTCTCGCGCGCAGGACTACGCATTGGCGGCGGGCTCCGCCTCCGGAACGTCGGCAAATGCGCTCGTCCTCGCGCGTGGCAGCGGTGGCTGGGATTGGCACCGCTGCCCACCCGGGCTCATCGATGCCTCCGAGCACGCGGTGTCCTGGCAGGTGTCCCGGTCTCCCGGCACGACGACCATCGGGGTGGAGGTGGTTGCCGCGCCCCGTATGGCCGCCGATATTCCGGCGCACCTGCATCCGCGCGCACTGATCGCCGTTGCCGCGGAAACGGTCGATACCGAGCTGAACCTCGTCGGTGATACCTGGACCGGACAGGCGAGCACGTCCTCGGAGGCGGTGTCGTCGGTGGAGCTCTATGTGCCCGGCGTCGGCACGCCCGGCCTCGGGGACTCGGGTGTCCGCCAGCAGGTGCGCGACATCGCCGCAGCACGACTGCGGCGTGCGGCAGCCGACGACGACGCAGCCTTCGACGCGCCATTACTTGCCGAAATTGCCGCCGCCGCTTCGGAATCGGACTTCTGATATGGCCGAAGGCGCGGATGACGGAAGCAAGCTGCTTGCGGAAGGTGCGGCGGCCTACAGCCGCGGCGAGGTTGCCGAAGCGCTGCGCCTTTTCGAAAATATCGCGGCCACCAGCACCGCGGGTCTGCGCGTGAGCGCACTGGTCAATGCCGCGAGCATGCGCGATGAGATCGGCGATCACGCGGGGGCGGTAGTCATGTTTCGCGAAGCGCTGGACGAGATGCCCGCGGATGCCATCGAGAAACGCCCCGCCGCACTGGTC
Source organism: Nocardia sp. CWNU-33 (assembly GCF_046764895.1). Classification (NCBI taxonomy): domain Bacteria; kingdom Bacillati; phylum Actinomycetota; class Actinomycetes; order Mycobacteriales; family Nocardiaceae; genus Nocardia; species Nocardia sp. CWNU-33. Next base: position 128,548 of record NZ_JBKOQN010000021.1, read on the forward strand.
AATCTGTCCCAAGCGTTGCAACATGTCGGCGACCTCGACGGAGCGCAACAGGCTTTGGAGCAGGCGCGGACGATACTCACCGAGCACAACAACGAGACTCACCTGCGCGTGGCCTGCCTGGTGTCGTTGACCGCCGTCGCCTTCCATCGCCAGGACTGGGCGTACGCGATCGAGCTGGCCACCGAATCACTCGACGCAGCAGTACGTTTCGCGCCCTACCTGGCGGGACATCCGCTGTCGACCCTCGGCGGCATCTACTTCGAAACCGGCCGCCGCGAGCTCGCGCTCGACTTCGCGCAACAGGCGCTCGCCGCATTCGACACCGCGGGCGACCACAATGCGGTCGCCGAGACCGAACAGAATCTGGCCATCATGTACGTCAGGCTGGACCGCTTCGACGAGGCGGAACAACCGTTGCAGTCCAGCCAGGAGTACTTCGAGCAGGCCGGGCTCGGGTATCGGGCCGGCGTCGGCCTCAAGACCATGGGATTTCTCGCCGAGGGCCGTGGCGACGCCGATCGGGCCTACGAGCTGTACGGCCGCAGCCTGGCCTACTTCCGTGCATCAGGAGCGGCACTGGACGCGGCCGATGTCCAGGCGCGCCTGGCGACCGTGGACTACAAGACCGGTCGATTCGATGCGGGCGAGGCGCTGCTGGCCGCGGCTTTCACCGCTTACGCCGAGCGCGGCCTCGGATTGCAGTGCGCGCAACTCGACTTCTGGCACGCGGCGCTGCTGGAGATGGTGCTCGAGCAGTCCGAGACTCCCGATCCCGAGCTGCTTTCTCGGGCAGTCGATCTGGCCATTTCTTCCGCGCTCGCCATCGATGCCGTGCGCCATACGCTCCCGAACGGCAATCAGCGTGAGCAATGGAACCGCCGAATCGCCGACCCGGCGATGCGCATGGCCTTCCGGTTCGCCTACCTGTCGGGCAATGGCCCCCTGCTGGTAGATCTCATCGAAACACAATGCGCTGGTACGGCATTGCCGGCGACTGCACCCGCACCCGACACCGAACACGTAGCCACAAAACAACTTCCACTCGAACTGCTCGATCCGCAGGAAGCCGCGGACGAACCGTCTCCTGCACCGCAACTCGGTATGCCGATGCAATTGGGCACGGGCCGACAATCCGGCGGCGCGCCACAGCTCGCAACGGCATTGGCCGCGGTCGCGGCGAGTGCGGGACTGCCGGTTGCGCCACCGCCGCGCCTGGCCGTCGCCCCCGACGGACATATTGCGCTCGCCGCCTACATCACCGCCGCCGAACAGCGCTACGGCCGGCCGGTTCGGGACAGTCGGGTGCTGCCCGCATGACAAACCCACCGGAACAACCGACGGTCATCGTGCGCATGGCCGATGCCGGCGATCTCTACATGTCATGGCGCTGGATCGGGAATGTCCACAGCCAGGGCGCGAGCATGCTGCCCGAAGCGGCGATCACCGATGCGGTGCGAAGGTTGGCCGCTGCCCTGCCCAACCCTGCCGAGCCGGACGCACTCGAACGCGCCGTAACGACCGGGGCTTTCGCCGCGCATGACTCAGAATATCTTGTCGCGCAAGCTCTTTCACGGGCGCTGCTGCCCTACGGACTGGCCGTCCAGTTGTACGACCTGTACACGCGGGGGATACGTCCGCATATACGGCTGCAGCCGTCGCCGCGGTTGGCCCAGGTGCCCTGGGAGATCATCGCTCCGGACCCCGCGCTGCGCCTCGTCGATATCGCGGACGTCAGCCTGCTCGCCCCGGCCGGCATCGTGCACAGCCGAGGACGCACGGCCCGAGCCTGGCACGACATGCGGGAACAGCCCGTGGTGGCGGTACTGGATCCGCGCATTCCGGGATACCGCGCCGATTCCATCCTCGGATCGGTGCTCGGCCGGATGGACGCCGATACTCCGGTCGCTCGCCGCTTCGCCGAATACCACACGCTCGGCCGCCTCCTGCCCGCCGTCGAGGACGCGATCGAAGCATTTCGCCGCACCGATGTCGATCGCGATTGGCTCGGAAAAGCCTTGCGAGAAGGCGCAAGTCGATTGGTCTACGTGGGTCACGTCACCGCGGCCGCACCCGAATCCGGCCAAAGCGAAGACGCCGAACTGCATTTGTCCTGCACCGCCGACACCGTCGGCTTCGCCGCACCCACCCGCGCACACCGCCCGCTCTCGGCCAAAGACCTGCTGCTCGGCACCCACACCCTCACCCAGGATCCCCTCGACGGACCGCAACTCTGGCCGATCCCGAGCCGAGTCGCCCTCATCGCCTGCGAAAGCGGCGGCGATATGCGCTTCAGCGAAGCACTCGGCCTCGTTGCCGCCATGATCAACGGCGGCGCCGAACTGGTTACCGCCAGCAGATGGCCCCTCCCCACAGATCTCGCCTTCCAACGCCTGGCAGGCGCACCTCCCGAAGCCCACCCGCTACAGGACGCCATCTGCGCCATCGATGCCGCCCACGAACACCCCGACCCGACAACCGCCCTCGCCGAGTGGCAACGAGCCCGCCTCACCCAATGGCGCACCGACCGATCCATCGAACACTCCCCCATACTCTGGGCCGCCTTCGCCACCGTCAGCACCTGAGCGCCACCATGCGGAGATCCCGAGCCGCCGAACCCTGTCAGCGATAGGCGTCGGAGCGTTTGGCGACGGTGAAGACCGTCAGGACCTGCTCCTTGTCGTCGATCTCGTACACGATGCGGTACTGCCCGATGCGGATTCGCCAGTCCTGACTCCCGACAAGCTTTTTCGAGCCGGTCGGTCGCGGATCCTTGGTCAGCGCGATGATCGCGTGCAAAGCGACCTCGAGTACGTCACGAGGCAGCTTCTGCAGTTGTTTCAGGACGTCGGGATGGAATGCAATTCTCACGAGGCGAGCACCGATGCCGGGTCCACACCCAGTGCATCGAGCATCTCCGACATCGACATCGTCTCGTATGCTTCTTCACGCATGTGACGCAGCCGCAGCACGTCCACGAGATCTGCATGCTCGTGCAGCCGCTCGTAGTCGGCCATCGAGATGATCACCGCGACCTCGCTGCCACTATCGGTGACGATCACCTCTTCACCTGTCGCAGCGACCCCACGGACGATGGCACCGAGTTGCATCCGCAGATCCCGCAGGCTGTGCGTACTCATGTTCAACATGTTACACATTCGACGATGGTGCCGAGATGGATGGGCGGCAGGACCTGGCTGATCTAGGCGCGGTGGGTGAGGAGGTGTTCCATGATGAGGCGGGTCAGGGCTTCGGGGGCTTGTTCGGGGATCCAGTGGGAGACGTCTTCGAGCATTTCGAAGCGGTAGGGGCCGGTGACGTGGCGTTCGGTGGCCATGGCGGCGGTGGAGCCGATGGTGCTGTCCTCGGTGCTCCACACGTAGAGAGTCGGGACTGCCACGGCTTCGGTCGGGGCCGCGAGATGCATGGCCCGGTACCAATTCAGGGCCGCGGTCAGGGCATCGGGCTGGGTAAGGCGGTGGACGTAGTCGTCGATCCGCTCTTCGGGAATTTTCCATTCGAAGATCTGGCGGAGTGCGGCCGCATCGTCGGCGAGCAGCACGCGCTCGGCAACCCGGGGTCGGCGCAGCAGCGCGAAGTAATTGGAGCGTTGAGCCTGGTCTTCGTCCTCGGTGAGCGCGCGAAGGAAGGCGGCAGGGTGCGGTAGCGACACCGCGGTCCAGGTGCGAATTCGCTCGGGCATGGCTGCCGCGGCGGCCCAGCCCACATAGGCGCCCCAGTCGTGGCCGACGAGATCGAATCGCTGCCAGCCGAGCTCGTCGGCGATGGCGGCGACATCGCCCACCAATTCCTCGACTCGGTAGTCGGCGACGTGTTCGGGACGCGCACCGGGGGAATAGCCGCGCTGATCAGGGGCGACGACATGGCAGCCACCGTTGCCGAGTGCGTCGATCTGGAACTCCCACTCGATGGCGGCTTCCGGAAAACCGTGCAGGAGCATGACTTCGCGACCACCGGGTTCCCCGCAGGCCAGCGCATCGAAGGTGCCCGCCGCGGTGGGAATCTTGATTGCCTCGATCACCCCGTCGACTCTAGAGGCCGACCCCGACAGCTCCACAGGGCCGCGTCAGAACCCCGGAAACGACGAACGCGGCATCGGCAGGAAGCCGATACCGCGTGGGTCGATGGTGGTTGTCGTCGTGGTGAGTTCGGGTCACTTATTGCGGCGCAGTCCGAGGTACTGCAGAGCGGCGAACCCGCCGACGGTGGCGGCTTGCATGACCGTCCAGACACCTCCGATCGTGTTGACCTCGAGTGCGCCTTCGATCAGGGCGGCGAGGCTGATGACGGCCCAGGCGGCGTTCCCCGTGATGACGGTTCGAACCAGGCCGGTGTTGATGGTGGCGGGTGTGCTGATGAGGGCGACGGCGATGCCGTAGAGGGTCAGAAAGATCCCGATCGGGATCCCGATGCGGGTGTCGAGGCCGAGCAGGGTTTCCAGTGGTCCGGAGAGGGCGAGGTAGGCCACGCCGTTGACGCCGGTGATGACGGCGTCCAGTCGCAGCGAAGTGCGCAGCAGTTTCGGTCCGGGTGCGAGCAGGGTGTTCAGGTAGGACGATGCGGCGGTGGTGGTGGTGGACATGATCGTGGGTTTCCTTCTGGTGGAACGGTTTTGGGGGTGAGGGTCGTGCGAGTGGCACATCGTGGAGTGGGGTTGTGGGTGTTTGCCTCGGTGATGCGCCACTCGTGGGCGACGGCCCGGTAGGGTTCGGGCTGCGGCGGGGTGGGTGGTGTCCGGCGGGATTCGGGCCGGGCTCGGCTGTGCCGGGCAGGTTCGGGTTGGTGTCCGGCCCTTATCAGCAGGACAGAGACCAATTAATGGCGCTGTCGGCCGGAGTCCGACAGTCGGCTCCGGCCCGGATTCCGGTGGGGTGGATATCCGTCCACGCCGGGCTGGGTTTCGGACTCTGCCGGGGGTTTCAGACTCCGGCGGGGACTTTGTCGAGGAAGCCCAAGACCTGGGTGATGCGGTTGTCCTCGATGACTGCGACGTCGAAGCCGACGACGACGGCGGGGCCGTCGGCGGGGCCGAGGTTCCAGGTGAAGCGGACCTGGTTGTGGTGGGCGTCGACGGGGCCTGCGAGGGTGAAGACCCAGTCGGGGAATTGGGCTTGCACGCCGGCGATCGCGGCGTCGAGTTCGTGGTGGCCGGTGACGGTGACCAGGGGGTCGGTGTAGGTGGCGGTTTCGGTGAAGACGCGGGCGATCGCGGCGGTGCGGGCGGTGGGGTCGGTAGCGTTCCAGGCTTCGAGGTACTGGGTGACGATGGTGTTCATGATGGCCTCCGAAAGGGCTTGTGGTCTGCGGTTTCTCGGTGTCCGTGTTGGACGAGAACTACGTTATGACCTGGCCGTGGGGTGGCGAATCAGTCGTCTATAAGTACTTTCCGCAGCGGGGCTACCTACATCGGGTCACAGCCTCCGCACCATCTCGAATTCCAGGCGCGGATCGCCTTCCGCGATCGGACCGTGCACGCCGGTTCGGACGAACCCGTGCCGCAGGTAGAGCCGTTCGGCCGCGGTGTTGCCGTCCGACACCTCTAGCCACACCGCGCGATACCCCGCCTCGGCGGCCCACGCGATCACCGCGCGCACGAGCAGACCCGAAACCCCGGTGCCGCGCGCTTCAGGAGCAACCCACATCGAAATCAGATGGGCGCCATCGCGTTCCACGTCCTCGAGCCCGCCGACCGTGCCGATGTCCACACCATCCGCACTCGCGAGGAACTGCGCGCGCTGCGCCAGCAATCTGCGCCAATCCTGTTCCGTCCGAGCCTGCGCCCACGCCAGCGTCGACCCGAACGCCGACGGCGCATCGGCCAATGCCCGCAACCGGATGTCTCGAAACCCCGCCCAATCTTCGGCCGTCAGACGCCGAATCCCCACTTCCCCCAATGCGACCCCCTCCATCGAGTGGCATCAGGCCACAACAACCGTGCCGAGTGCCCCGTTGTACCACTCGAAAAGTAACCCCATCGCCGCACCCGAAGGCACGGCGATTCAACGGGTTTCAGTGTTCGTCGTAATGACCGTTGTGGGCGGCGTGACGGTGACCATCGTGCAGGTAGTCGACATGGTCGCCGTGCTGGACCGCGTCGTGGCCGCAGCCTTCGCCGTGCACGTGATCGTGGGCGGCGCACTCCGTGTGGCCTGCGGGCTCGCATTCGTCCCAGTGGCCCTCGTGCCGGCGGTGCAGGTGGCCGTCGTGGGCATAGTCCACGTGGTCGCCGTGCGCCACCTCGACGTGGCCACATCCCGGGCCGTGGACGTGCTCGTGTTCGGTGTGCTGCCGGTGTGCGGTGGTCATCAGACTTCCTTCCCGATAGCTGGACAGGTGGAGCCGATTGTGCCGAACACATTAGCAGGTGCGCATCTATGCAGTTTGCTCAGGGTGTGCTACAGGTCACATCGACCGGGTCACAGCACCTGGGAGAGGAAACGCTGCAGGCGTGGGGTCTGAGGGTCGTCGAACAGCGATTGCGGGGTGCCGATCTCGACGACCTGACCGGCGTCCATGAACACCACGCTGTCGGAAACACTACGGGCGAAACCCATTTCGTGGGTCACCACGATCATCGACATACCGCCCGAGGCCAGCTCGGCCATGACCGCGAGGATGCCCTTGACCAGCTCGGGGTCCAACGCCGAGGTCGCCTCGTCGAAGAACATGATCTCCGGCTTCATGGCGAGCGCGCGGGCGATAGCCACCCGCTGCTGCTGGCCACCGGAGAGGTTCGACGGACGTGAATCGGCCTTTTCGGCCAGCCCGACAACCTGCAGCTGTTCGATAGCCAGCGCCCGCGCCTCGTCCTTGGACAGCCCGCGCAGCTTGCGCGGGCCGAGGGCGACATTCTCGGCGACCGTCTTGTGCGGGAACAGGTTGAAGTGCTGGAACACCATGCCGATGCGCTGGCGCAGCCGGTCGGGGTCTTCGGTCAGCACCGACTTCCCGTCCAGCAGCACGTCGCCCCGATCCGGCTCGTGCAGCCGGTTGAGCACCCGCAGCAAGGTCGACTTGCCGGAGCCGGACGGGCCGATGACGGTGGTGGTCTTGCCCGCGTCGACGTGCACGTTGATACCGCGCAGCACATGGTTGCGCCCGAGCGTCAGATGCAGGCCGGTACCGGTGAGGGAGGCACTCATTTAATTTATCCGCGCCCTTCCGTGATTGTGGCCGCCTCGACCTGGTCGATGGGTTGGTCGGGCCTGCCGGTGCGCATGCGGCGGTCGATGTAGTTGACGAGGTGGGTGAGCGGGACGGTCAGCAGCAGATAGACCAGGCCCGCCGCGACCAGCGGGGAGAGGTTTCCGGTCTGCGCATTGAGGTCGCGGCCGACGGCGAACAGTTCGCGCTGGGTGGCGAGCAGGCCGAGGAAGTAGATCAGCGAGGAATCCTTGATGAGCGCGATGAACTGGTTCATCAGCGCGGGCAGCACGCGCCGGACACCCTGCGGGATCACCACCAGGGTCATCGCCTGGCGGTAGCCGAAACCGATGGCGCGTGCCGCCTCCAACTGACCGGGCTCCACCGACTGGATGCCGGAGCGGAAGATCTCACCGATATAGGCCGAGGCCAGCAGGGCCAGCGCGATCGCGCCGAGCCAGTAGGGATTGTTGCCGGTGACACCGCGCACCACCGGGCCGATGCCGAGGCCGATGATCAGGATGATCACCACGGCGGGTAGACCGCGGAAGATATCGGTGTAGACGCGAGCCGGCCAACGCAGCCATCGGGTCCTGGAGATCCCGGCGACCGCGAGCAGCATGCCGAGCACGGTGCCGAGGACACCCGAAACCAGCGCGAGGATCAGCGTGTTCGGCAGGCCGGTCTTGAACAGGTCGGGAAAAGCCTTGCGATACAACGACCAGTCGAAGAACGTGTCCTGCAACTGCTGCATCGTCGACTTGGGCGCGCTCTGTGCGGTTTCGGTCGGCTTCTTCTCCGCAGCGATGGCGGCGAAGTCCGGAAGCTGCGGCGCGGGTGCGGCTTTCGAGCCCGGCTTCCAGCCCGGCGGCAACTGCCTCGGCACCCAATCGGTGTAGAGCTCGGCGTAGGTGCCGTCGGCGATCACTGCGTCGAGGCCGCTGTTGAGCGCGTCGATGAGCGGCTGGTTGTCCTTGGCGACCGCGTAGCCGACGAAATTGTCCAGGCTGAAGGTGTTCTGGATGATCGACGTTCCGTCACCCGGCTGCACCTGCCCCTCGGCCTGCGCCGACGGCGCGACCCAGGCATCGACCTGGCCGGACTTCAAGTTCGCGTAAGCGGTGGCGTAATCGGGAAACTTCACCGGATCCAGGTGCAGCTGGTTGACCACGTAATCGTCCTGCACGGTGCCCTGGACGACGGCGATCCTGGTGCCGCGCCCCAGGTCCGAGAAGCCCTTGATGGCGCTGCCGTTGGCCACGACGAGGGAGAAGTAGCCGAAGTCGTAGCCGTTGGTGAAGCCGACGCGTTCGCGGCGCTCCGCGGTGGTGGTGATGTTCGACGAGCCGACATCGAAGCGGCCGCCGGAGACCTGCGACAGCAGCGGTGCGAACTCGGTGCCCGAGAACTCGACCTGCAGACCGAGTTTCGCACCGATCGCACGCAGCAGCTCATTGTCGAAGCCGGTGAAAGTGCCCGTCGAGTTCAGGCAGATGCTCGGCGGCGCGTCCGAGAGTGTGCCGACGCTCAGCTTGCCCGGTGTGATCAGCCGCAGCTTGCCGGTGTCGATGGACCCGACCGGTGCGGCAGTCGCCGTGGTGTACCGATCTACCCCGGCGGACGCCGCCGACCCGAGGTTCGTCGGCGCCGCGGACGCGGCACTGATCCCGGGTGGCGAGCATTGATTGCGGTCGGACGACGAATCGTCGCCGGAACCGCACGCCGTGGCCGCGAGGCCAACGGCGAGCAGCATCACGGCGATCAATGCACGAGACCGCACAGCGGGCAGACCAGCCATGATCCAGAACCCTAGACCGGAACTACCGCAATCCCACAGTTACACCAGTGGCTCCGCGAGGTCCACATCCCGCAGTTTCGGCGGTGTATCCGGCGCTGCCGAGTTCGGATCACCGTGATCCGAACTCGCCGTCGCCATGGAGCTGCATGCCGGGCAATCGGTCAGGCGAGGCCGCTGACCGGCTCCGGATTGATCTCGTCGCGCCAGCGGATCGCCCGCTCGACCTCACCCAGATCGTAGTTCGGGCCGCTGACACCGATGGTGAACAACGTCACGCCCGCGGCGAGGAGCGCGGGGGCGTTCTCCGCCCCCGGCCAGTGCACCGAACGCTCGATATGTCCTTCGTCGGTGCCGACCGTCGCGCAATGCTCGGCGAGCACCTTGTTCTTGTGCGCGAGAACCTCGAGGTCGGCAAAGGTGTGCCAGATGTCGGCGTACTGGGCGACCAGCCGCAGCGTCTTCTTCTCGCCACCGCCGCCGATGAGGATCGGGATGTCGCGGGTCGGCCGCGGATTCAGCTTCCGCAATCGGGCATCGATGCGGGCCATGTTCTCCTTCAGGAGATCGAGCCTGGTTCCCGCGGTGCCGAATTCGTAGCCGTATTCGTCGTAATCCTTCTGGAACCAACCCGCGCCGATCCCCAGGATCAGTCGACCGTCGCTGATGTGGTCCACGGTGCGCGCCATATCGGCGAGCAGGTCGGGGTTGCGGTAGCCGCCGCCGGTGACCAGCGCACCGAGCTCGACGCACTCGGTCTGCTCGGCGATCGCGCCGAGCATCGTCCAACACTCGAAGTGCGCGCCGTTCGGATCACCGGTCAGCGGGTAGAAGTGATCCCAGTTGAACACGATGTCGACACCCGCGTCTTCCGACCGCAGGACGGCGTCGCGGATGAGTCCGTAATTCGGTGCGTGCTGTGGTTGTAGCTGAACTCCGATACGAACCGGTCGGGTCATTTCCATGCTCCTCGTCGCTCGGTCTAACTCCCCGATCGAGGCTACCGGCGATGGCCCGATCCGGTCGGCTACCTTCCTCATGAGCGATCCAGCCCGAAGGCGGTCGATGCCATCCGCCCCGTTTCCGAAATCTAGGAAACGGGTACAGGCCAGCTACGTGTCGGCTAACTTTGATGTGGGCGACGCGAGGTACCGCCGAGCAGATTCCATCTGCGCGGCGGCACCGTCGAGCGCGGGAAACGACTTTCAGCACGGCGATGAGTCTGCCGGGCGATTCCGCAGCTGCCTGTTCGAGTAATTCGGGTTGCTGGTGATTAACCTGCCGTCAGCGGGTATCCACGTCCTGTGAGGCTGATACGAATGCCAGGCGTGTATCGACCGCAGGCCGATACGACCTTGCTCATGCAGGCAATGCTCACTGCCACGATTCCACTCGACAAACGAGTCCTCGACATATGTACCGGCACGGGCGCTCTGGCCATTCGAGCAGCGATGGCGGGCGCTCGCAGCGTGACAGCCGTGGACATCTCTTGGTCCGCGATCGTTTCGGCGTGGCTCAATAGTCGAGCACGAGGTATCCGACTCGAATTGCTGCACGGGGAGCTTGCGCACATTCCGCACCGCAGGTTATTCGACTTGGTGCTTGTCAATCCGCCATACGTGCCTTCTCCGAAAGAAGTGCCCGCCCGCGGACGAGCGCGCGCATGGGAAGGCGGAGCCGGCGGCCGAGCTGTGCTGGATGTTCTATGTCGGATGATGCCGCGCATGCTCGATAGCCACGGCATCGGGCTGATGGTCCATTCGGCGCTTTGCGAGCCAGAGGCCACACTGTCTCAGCTACGCGATGGTGGGCTCAAAGCTGCAGTGGTGGCGCGCGAAATAGCGGCTTTCGGGCCCGTAATGCGTGAACGTGTGGACTGGCTGGAATCAGTTGGGCTCATCGAGCCAGGACAACGACATGAAGAGTTGGTGGTGATCCGTGCCGACCGAACACAAGAATGAGCGCCGCAGAGTGACCCTCACTCGAGACGGGCCCGCTTTGATCGAAGGTCCCGTGGAGTTGGTTATGGATGACGGCACCACCGTCACGTCGGACCGGTTCCTGGTCGCCGTCTGCATGTGCCGCCGATCAGGCAACTATCCATTCTGCGATACCAGTCATCGCAAGCACCGAACCAAACCTGTCGCAGAGTGAAAATGTCCCGCTGCCTTGCTATCTCATGGCGCTGGTTTCACCCTGACGATCCGTATCACGCGCACCAGAAATGGCGCTCACCAGGGCAATCATCTATTAGTCCCTGGACATCCGACCACCTGAGTCGAGCTCGCGCAAGGAACTGCGTCCGGACTGCCAGCTTCCGAGCACCTGCTCTGCGAACCGATCCTCCAGCAGATTCGTTGCCTGGATACCGAAGACGACCGACGCCGTCAGCTCAGGTTCCTGAGTGAGTAAATTCTCGATGACGTCGCGGCGCATGACCTGTTCGTGTACAGCGTCGGCCTCGACATGTTCGGTGTAAAAGAGCACACAAGCAGGATCCGCATCCAACCGCTCCAGTGCATCCACCATCCGCCGCGCTCCAGGTGGCGAGGCGATCTCTACTGAGGCGAAATGACCGACCAATGCTCCCCGCAGGTCACGATGCAGCCCGAAGAGCGACATCATATTCACCACCGCAAGCATTGGAGCAGGAACGACGTTCAGATAATAGAGATAGCCGGATGCCAGCCCCGCCCCCGCTAAAAGATCCGCAAACAGCCGGGCATGTATTCGATCGCCGCGCCCACCGCCGAACTCGTCGAATTCAACAGCAACCAGGGATGCCTTGGCCTGTCCGCGCAACCGCGGAATCACCCAAGCGTATGGATCGGCCTCCTTGTGGTGATAGATCGAGCGATGCACGAAATATTCACAAACCTGCCACCATTCGCCGTGATCGCGGAGGTGCTGACTGACTCCAGTCGAGTCGATGGGCTCGAGGAGCAAGGCATCGAGCTCCTCTTTCAGCTCTTGGCCGCCCGCGACATCCCGCCGGAGAGCTGCCAAAAATCGGTGCTCCAGTTCCGCGCGGAACCCGAGCAGGCCGGGATCCCATTCCCAGCCCGGATCAACCGACTCGAAGCCCTGATAGTGCAACTCGTAACACATATTTAGCGCCAGCTGCAGATCTTCGCCGTAAGGATCAACGTCATCAGGGATGACGGCGATAGCGGCGCCGGTTCGGCCGCCCAGCAGGTCCACGACTGCGCGCGAGAGCGGGCCGCGCGGCCGCGGCAGGGTGGGGAACTCGATGCCGATCATGCTCGACGCTTACCCAAAACACCCCTGGTTACGCCGGGACCACGTCAGTGCGGTTGAGGCGACAGCCGCCGACTGCAGATCCTCGCCGGAAACCTGGCCGAACGCGTGGTGTCCGGACTGTCGGACACCGGTGTCGAAGACCGCTGACCGGCTGAACGAGGAGACATGAAGCCCTTCTTGCGGACCGCGGACGGTAGCCTACGACCTCCTGACCACACGGCTGTCGCGAATTCGCCACGCTGCACGTGTTCGGTGGCCCGGATCGAGAAGCAGGACACGCGAAGTCGCCTCGGTGACACGGGGTTCACCGAGGCGACTGGAGCCGGGGGCACAGACGAGCTGGCGTGAGTTGGTCGCGGTCACGCTCGCTTGTTGAATGTGGAGGATGCCCACAGGTACCCGACGAGAGCGATCCCGACGCACCAGGCCACGGCGGCGACCGCGTCGCCGGTGTCCGGTGCGCCGTTGAGCAAGCCGCGCACGGTTTCGATGATCGGCGTGAAGGGTTGGTACTGCGCGAACTGCCGCAGGCCCGGCCCCATCTTCTCCGCCGGTACGATCGCGCTGCTGAAGAACGGCAGCATGACCAGCGGTACGGCGGCCAGACCCGCCGTTTCCACAGACTTCGCCGCCAGACCCAAGGCGACCGTGAGCCAGCCGGCCGCGACACCGAGCAGCACGACGATGCCGGCCACGCCGAGCCAATCGAGGAAACTCGCCGCCGGGCTGAATCCAAGCAGGAAGGCCACCCCGATGAGGGCCGCGATGGCGACCACATTGGTCAGCACACTGGCGACGACATGACCGGTCAACACCGCACCACGGGAGACGTCCATGACCTTGAATCGGTTGATGATGCCCTTGGTCATGTCGGAGTTCACCGCGGTCGCGGTGGCCCCCAGCCCGTAGCAGACGGCCAGCAGCATCAGTCCCGGCGTCGCGTAGTCGATGTAGTCGACACCGACGTTGAACGCGTCACCGAACATGTACACGAACATCAACATGATGATGATCGGCATCAGGACCGCGTTGAACACCGATGTCGGGTTCCGGGCGATGTGTTTGAAGTTGCGGCGCAACATGACAATCGAGGGGGACTTGGTGCTCATTTCGCGGAAACCTCCGTGGTGCGGCCCGTCAGGGCGAGGAAAACGTCGTCGAGGTCGGGGGTGTGCACCGAGAACTCCTCGGCGCTGAGTGAGTACTCGTCGAGCCGGTCCAGCAGAGCCCGCAGCGATTTCGTCCCGCCGTCGCTGGGAACCCGCAGGGTCAGTGCCTCGTCGTCCCGCGTGGAGTCGGGGAAGATAGGCGCCGCCGCATCGAGTTGGGAGACGTTGGTGAACCGGAGCCGGATGTGCGTTCCCGGGATCTGGCGCTTGAGTTCGTCGGGAGTGCCCTGGGCAACCAGGCGGCCCCCGTCGAGCACCGCGATCTGATCGGCGAGCTGATCGGCTTCTTCGAGATACTGCGTGGTGAGGAAGATGGTCACGCCGTCGGCCACCAGGTCACGGATGATCGACCACATCGTGCGACGGCTGCGCGGGTCCAGTCCCGTCGTCGGCTCGTCCAGGAAGATGATCTTCGGGTTGCCGACGAGGGTCATCGCCAAGTCCAGTTTCCGCCGCATACCGCCGGAGTAGGTCGAGGCGGGCTTGCGCGCCGCTTCCACCAGATCGAAGCGTTCCAGCAGCTCTGTGACGATCCGCTTGCCGTCTTTGGCGGGGACCCCGAGGAGGTCCACCATCAGCTGCAGGTTCTCCTGCCCCGTCAGCAGCTCGTCCACCGCCGCGAACTGACCGGTCACCCCGATCGCCGCGCGCACCGCCTTGGCCTCGGTCGCGAGGTCATGGCCGGCAACGCGGACCGACCCGCCGTCCGCCTTCATCAACGTGGTCAGCACGTTCACCGTCGTCGTCTTACCCGCGCCGTTCGGGCCGAGCAGGGAAAAAACCGTGCCCGCAGGAACATCCAGATCGATGCCGTCGAGCACGACCTTGTCCCCATATGTCTTCCGCAGCCCGGAAACTGCGATCGCTGAATTTCTCATGTGACCACCATCGGCACCCGGCCTGACACCGACCTGTCACGCCCCTGACATGACCACTGACACGGTGTACTACCTCGTCGCGCCAGGTCAGGACGCTGCGCGGCCTGATCGCCGACGAGGACGCTCCGGGAGGACGGCCATCGTGGACACTCTCGTTCCGCGGATCAAGGTCATCGTGCCCGTGAACTGCCGTTTCGGCTCGAGGTGACACGGAGTCAGAGGCGTGTCAGCACGGTGACGGTCCGGTGTCAGGACGGGGGGCGATTGTGGTTTCCGTTGAACACCGCACCAGAGACGAGGAACCATGAAAACCCAATCCCCACTATCGATTCCAGGTGGTTTAGAGTCGCTGGACCTGGTTGTCTGTTCGCTATCGTTTTGTGTGTTGTTGGTATGGTTGCTCGTTGCGTCGCCGGGGTCGGCGTGCTGCTTCTGCTTGGACCTGGTTCTGGCGGTCTTGGGGAACGAATCTGATGATCTCCTCACGTGAGGTGATCATCAGCTTCTGCAAGATCGCGGCCATATGCGCGTCGACAGTCCGGACCGAGTTCCCCCGACGCACCGCGATCGCGCTGTTGGTCCACCTCGCCGCTGCCAACGTCGCCACTTCCTGTTCGGCGCCGGTTAACTCGTGCCATTTCACCAGAGCGGCCTTGCCGGTGGGGCGCTGCGCGTAGCGCTCGTCTATCGACAGTGTGCCCATCGCGAACCGCTGCACCTCGTCCAGTTCGGGACGCAACAACAACCCCTGGTTTTCCGCTTCAGCGTATGCCCTCCGTCCCAGCACCTCGCGGGCGACTGCGACGGCCTTGCCGCTTTCCACAGCAAAGGGCGGTCCCCCTTTGATCTCGATACCGAGCCGGGCTCCCAGTGTCGCAGAGCCTCCGGCGAGCCGAGCGATTTCGGTGGCCAACGCGACCAACTCGTTTCGGTCGGCGTGTCCGGCCTCGATCGAATCGGTAATCAGTTGCGCCAAGGACCACGTCCGAATTTGCACCGACTGGATCGCACTCCACTGATCACGGGTGCGGAGTTGATGTGTTAACGCGTCACGTCCGACATGCAATGCTTCGGTGGGGTTGCCGTGCTTGGTCAAGGTGATAGCCAAGGCCAATTGGGCCCAAGATTTCGCCATCGACGCTGCGGAAGCGTCGAGACTATCCATACAATGCTGCGTGAGCTCATAAGCTTGGTGCGCGGTTCCTGACAACCCTGCCGCCATTGCCGCGAATGTTTCGGTCGTCACCGCGGCACCAGTATCGCCGAGGCGATAGAACTTGTCCCGCGCCCGGGTAAGGACCGTGATGGCCTCGGCGTCGCCGCGGGCCGCAAGTACCAGGCCATGGGCCATGTCGACGTGGACGGGCAGCCCGATATCGCTCTCGAGAGTCTGCCGCCAGTGCACTCGACTGTCCGGGTCCGGCAGAATGGCGCAGACACACTCCTCGAGTATCGACTCGGCATCCTCGAGTAGGCCCTGACTCAAAACGACAAATATGGTCCAGGCCATGGCCTGTACTTGGAGCTCGGTGGGTTGCGGGGTCAGCGCGTGGGTAGCCGCCAAGGCGCGTTCGGTCGATCGTCGTGTTTCTCGGATTGACCCTTTGAAGAACGGCAAGCGCAGCGCGAGCAGCCCGACGCAGATCTCCAAACCGAGAGCGGAGTCGCCCGGGGTGGTGATGCTTCCCTCGACTGCGGTCAGAATGTTGTCCCAAGCCGCTCGGGCCCAGTACAGAAATTCCTGCTCGGCGGGGCCGAACCAGTTGGCCGCCGCATACACGACTTTGTCCCGGTAATACCGGCGGTGTCGTGCAGCCAGCCGCGCTGGTTCGTCCACCTCGCCGGCGGTGCGTTCTCGGAGTCGTCGCGCAGCGAAGATTCGCAGGCTTTCCAGCAGGAAATACCGCGTGGTGGTCGATGTGATGTGCGCCGACACTAGCGACTGATCGACCAGCCGCTCGAGCAGACCCTCGATCTCCCCCCGCGCGAGCCTCACACTCACGCCACCGTCGTGCTTTCTGTCGCCATCTGGCCTCTCATCGTCGCAGCAGACGACCTCGATTGCCTCTAGGTCTACTCCCACGAGAGCACGGTTGTCGTTCTTGTCTTCGGGGCTGGTGTCGTATCCGGCGGCGAACACCGACATCCGGTCCAAGAGCAGACGTTCCTTGTCCTGACACAGGTCGTAGGACCAGGCGATGACGTCACTGACCCCCCGGTGGCGTGACTCGGCGCCCACTCGCGGACCATGCGACCACCGCATCCGCTTATCACCAGTCTCTTCACCACTCAATTCCTCTAGGATCACCGCGAGCGGCTGGTGTATCAACCGCGCAGCGGCCAACCGGATATACAACGGATGATTGTGTATATGGCGACAGATCTTGGTAGCCGTGGCGATCTGGTCGTTATCGGCGACGGGATGACCAGTGAGCTCAGAACGCTGCCGAAACAACGCCACAGCCTGCTGCCGCGACAACGGCGGAACCTCCACCAACTGCTCATCAACCCACCCGATCGCCTCACGACTGGTCGCCAGGATGCTCAACCCTGGCACCGACTCGAGCAACCGGGCGATCACGACACCGGCACTGTCGATCACATGCTCACAGTTATCCACCACCAAAACGGTCTGCACCGTCCGCCCGACCGCATCCGTCTCGGTAACCGAATCAACCAGCGCATCCCACGCCGATCTCCCCGAAAAATCCGTATCGACCACCCGCTGAGCCATCTCCTCCTCAACCGCGGCGACGTCGGCACCCTTCACCAAACGCGCCAGCCGCACCCACCGCACCGTCACATGCCTGGCCCGCTGATAACGACCCACAACCTCAGCCGCAAGCCGGGTCTTCCCGACCCCACCCGGCCCGATCAACGTCACCAACGGCACCGAACGCAGCAATAAGGTGACGATTCTGTCCAGCTCGGCCTCACGGCCGACGAAACCATTCGCCGCCGACACGTCACCACCCCGGTCCACCCGCTTGACGGACACATTATGGACAGTAGTCCCCCTGCGGGAGATACTGTCAAGACTGGTCTATCGACAGTTTTCAGCAACCTCCATTCTCGGCGTTGCATTCTTCTTTTATGGCGCCAATCTACCGGAATGGGCGGATTTCAATAGTGCGGCAAAGACATTCGACTGCTTGTGAAACCAGCGGCGTAGTTCTCGGGCCACCGGGCAAGGTCGGCGCTTGGGCGCCGAAGCCAAGGAACAGGGTAAGGTCCGGCACACCAATCAGGGGGATGGCCAACTACAAACTAAAAGCTGTCGCTGCGGCGGCGCGCGGCGAGCAATGCAGATCGGCGTGGGGTTCAGGCCGTCGACGAGAGCGATCGCGCAGCGGAGAAAATTGTTGCATTGCTCATTAAGCAGCTCTACCACACCGCGATCCACGACATCGGCGACAATGTCCGGAGTCCAGACGAGATCCGTTGATGCATTACCGTTGTGGCCGATTGCGGTGGCGGCAATGTCGACCTCACCACGTACCGACCAGCACGATTGTCGAGAACACACGCCGACACGTCCGGTCAGCAACCGCACGACCCAGTGTTGGCCGTCTGCGCCGATCGAGCACACAGCCGCTGCGTGCGCGCGAACTCGAGCATTTCGAGCACGAATCGAGCAGATCCAGTAATATCGCCGCTCAACCCCTTACTCGGATCGTCCGGCACGTTCCTGCCGGTGAGAGGACAACATGAACCACTTCCGTCATGCGCAACCAGCAACGGTAGCCTTCGACCCCGTGACCACGCTGCTGTTGCGAAATCGCACCCTTTCGCGTGTTCCAACCGGCGAAGGGAAGTGATCTGCCGTGGCTACGGTGACCTTTGAAAGCGCTACCCGGCTCTACCCGGGCAGCAACAAACCAGCCGTCGACGCCCTGGATCTGGAGATCGCGGACGGTGAATTCCTCGTTCTGGTCGGTCCGTCCGGCTGTGGCAAGTCGACCTCGCTGCGCATGCTCGCCGGTCTCGAAGAGGTCGACGGCGGGCGAATCCTGATCGGCGACAACGACGTCACGCACGCGGAGCCCAAGGAACGCGATATCGCGATGGTGTTCCAGAACTATGCGCTCTACCCGCACATGACCGTCGCCGAGAACATGGGCTTCGCGTTGAAGCTGGCCAAAGTCGCCAAGGCGGACAAAGAAAAGCGGGTGCTGGAGGCGGCCAAGCTGCTCGACCTCGAGCCGTATCTGGATCGCAAGCCGAAGGCGCTCTCCGGCGGTCAGCGCCAGCGCGTCGCGATGGGCCGCGCGATCGTACGCCAGCCGCAGGTGTTCCTGATGGACGAGCCGCTGTCGAATCTGGATGCCAAGCTGCGGGTGCAGACCCGCACCCAGATCGCCCAGCTGCAGCGTCGCCTCGGCACCACCACCGTGTACGTCACCCACGACCAGGTCGAGGCGATGACCATGGGCGATCGGGTCGCGGTGCTCAAGGACGGGCTACTGCAGCAGTGCGCGACGCCGCGCGATCTGTACCGGGATCCGGCGAACATGTTCGTCGCCGGGTTCATGGGCTCACCAGCCATGAATCTGTTCACGCTGCCGGTCGCCGAGGGCGCGGTCTCTCTCGGCGGGCACCCGGTGCCGGTCCCCCGCTCGGTCGCCGACGCGGCCGAGGGCTCGGTGGTCGTCGGCATCCGGCCGGAGCATCTCGAGCTCGGCGGTGACACCGGGATCGAGCTGGAGGTCGACGTGGTGGAGGAGCTCGGCTCCGACGCCTACATCTACGGCCGCGCCGTGGACGGGGACACCGGGGAAACCATTGTGGCGCGGGCAGATTGGCGCAGCCCGCCGGCGAAGGGCGACCGGGTGCGGTTGTCCACCTCCGCCGAGCACACCTACTTCTTCTCGGCCGCAGACGGACGTCGCCTCTCCTGAGCCCGCGAAAGCCCCGTTCGCCCAACGCGGAACAGCTGGTGAACGGGGCACCGCGTTCTTACACTCGGGTCCGCGGATACGTCCCCCGCGGTAGGAGCAGGCAATGAAGGTAGCGGTCCTCGGCACCGGAGAAGTCGGCAGGAGGCTCGCGAGCAAGCTGGTCGAGCTCGGTCACGCGGTGACGCTCGGCTCCCGCACCGCCGACAACGCCGCTGCCACCGCGTGGGCGGGCGAAACCGGCGGCGCGCACGGCACCTTCGCCGAGGCGGCGGCGGATGCCGAGCTGGTGATCAATGCGACGTCGGGCACGGTGTCGCTGGCCGCGCTCACCGCCGCAGGCGCGGCGAATCTGAGTGGCAAGGTCATCGTGGATGTATCGAACGCGCTGGACTTCTCCGGCGGGTTTCCGCCCAAGCTGGTCATCCCCGAGGCGGGCAGTGTGGCGGAGCAGCTACAGCTGGCCTTCCCAGCGGCGCGGGTCGTGAAGACCCTCAACACGATGAACAACCAGCTGATGGTGGACCCGTCCCGAATTTCGGGTCGGCACAACGTGTTTCTCAGTGGCGATGACGAGTCCGCCAAGTCCGAAGTGGCCGCCCTGCTCAATTCCTTCGGCTGGACCAGCGAGCAGATCATCGATCTCGGCGCCCTCGAAACCGCCCGCAGCACCGAGCCACTCGTGCTGTTGTGGGTGTCGCTGCACAGCAAGCTGGGCATCGAGGACATCAACTACGCGGTCGTCACCGGCTGACGACCGGCTCGGCAGGGCGGAGCTACTCGGCCCGGCGGGCCCGGCCTGCGCGCGCATAATCCGGATTGAGCCGAATGCCGAGCTCCTCGAGCGCGATCTCATTGCCCGTCTCGCTGCGCACCTGAACCCGGACCGGCGCGCCGCTCGACCCCTCTACCAGCAGCAACGGTGCTGGTCCTGGCTGCAGGTACGTGTCGCCCCACTGCATCAGTGCGAGCACTGCGGGTAGTAGGTCGCGGCCCATGTCGGTCAGCACATACTCGTGGCGCGTGCGCCTGCCCGCTTCTCGGTACGGCTGCTTGGCCAGCAGACCCGCCTCCGTGAGCTTCCGGAGCTGGCCCGATGCGGCCGCGTCGGTGATGCCGACCCGTGCGGCGAAACCGTCGAAGCGCCGGGTGCCGTAGTAGGCCTCGCGCAGGATCAGGACCGCCGAGCGGGTGCCGACAAGATCCATCGCCTTCGCGATCGAGCATTCCTCGGGTTTCCACGAGCTCAGATCGGCCAACGGTCCTTCCATCACGGCTGCCATGACAAACATCATAGCGACAGCTGGCTTGAGTCGACTATATCCAGGCGTTAACCTGACTATAAGCCAATAGAGCCAGACGAAGGGGTCCGGCTCGCGGTCCGGAAGGACTCTCAATGACCGTGTCAAGCCGTGGTGACCACCGATGCCGGGTTTTCGGCGCTGAATTCGCGTCCGTCGCGCAGCAGTGCCCACAAGACATCGACCAGCCGTCTGGCCAGCGCTAGCAGGG
>NZ_JBKOQN010000022.1:0-132215 GCF_046764895.1 Nocardia sp. CWNU-33
CGACCGGCCCGTACTCGATGATCACCCAGCAGCCGCTGGGTGGTAAGGCGCAGTTCGGTGGCCAGCGCTTCGGCGAAATGGAGTGCTGGGCCATGCAGGCCTATGGCGCGGCCTACACGCTGCAGGAACTGCTCACCATCAAATCCGACGACATCGTCGGGCGCGTGAAGGTCTACGAGGCGATCGTCAAGGGCGAGAACATCCCCGAGCCCGGCATCCCGGAATCGTTCAAGGTGCTGCTCAAGGAACTCCAGTCCCTGTGCCTCAACGTCGAGGTCCTCTCTGCCGGCTCCGCCATCGAATTGCACCATGGCGACGAGGACGAGCTCGATCGCACCGCCGCCAATCTCGGAATCACACTGTCCCGCAACGAATCCGCATCAGCCGACGACCTCCCGAGCTGATCAGCCTTGCTGAGTCGCGCACCGGATCCGCGGTGCGCGACTCTGCGAGACATGCACGGGTGTAGCTGTCACTATGAAGCGGTTCTCGCATCTGTCGCACGCAGTGTCATAGGCGTTCAGCCTCAAAGTTGGTGTCCTTCCCTGCGTTCGGCGAAGGGATTCCGGAGCCTCGCGGTGTGGCGGGTTGTCGATCGCTGCTCCCATTTCGTGGGGACCGCCTGCTGGGTGATCGACAGCGCTGCGGCAGATTCCTGGAACTGGCCGGCGTCCGCAGCGGCGACGAAGGTGCGCACGGCGTCGAGATCCACGCAGCAAAGCCTACTCGCACAACCTAAGGTTGTGGCTCGCCGTCGGCTCGGTTGTTTGATTACGCCCCTTCGGCCTTGCTTTGATCGCAGCGATCAACAGTGAGTTGTTCGAAGCGGGAGGTGCGGAGCTTGGTGGCCAGAGGATCCTTGGGTCGGCAGTTCGGATGGCTGTGGACGGCATACGCAGTCAGCGCCTATGGCTCGGGGGTGGGATTCGGTGCGTTCCCGCTGATCGCCGTGCTGGTGTTGCACGCCGGCCCCGTGCAGGTGTCCACGTTGTCAGCGGTGGGGCCGGCAGTGGGTGCGCTGATCGCGTTGCCGCTCGGGCCGTGGGTGGAGTTTCGCCGCAAGCGGCCGGTGATGATTGCGATGGACCTGGCGCGGTTCGCGGTCATGATGACGATCCCGGTCGCCTACGCCTTCGGTCGGCTCAGTTTCGTCCAGTTGCTGGTCGTCTCGGCCGTGGTCGCCGCGGCCAAGATCGCCTTCGGCGCGGCGAGCGGCGCCTACCTGAAGGCCCTGGTCCGGCCCGAGGACCTGCTCGCGGCCAACGCGCGGTTCGAGTCGACGATGTGGAGTTCCATCGCCGTCGGGCCGCCGCTGGGTGGGGCGGCGATCGGCCTGTTCGGGCCGGTCACCACTGTGGTGGCCGACGCGCTGAGTTACCTGCTCTCCGCGCTGGGGGTCACGGCGATTCGCGGCCGAGAAGAACACCCGCAGCGAACCGACAAGCGCCGGATCCGGGCCGGCGAGTTGCTCGACGGCTGGCGGCACCTGCTGGCCCATCCCGGCCTACGGGCGCTCTACCTCAACCACCTGCTCGTCAGCGGACTGATCATGGCCACCGAGCCGCTGTTGGCCGTGCTGCTGCTGCGCCAGCTCGGGTTCCCGCCCTGGCAGTACGGCCTCGCCTTCGCCGCCCCCTGCGTCGGCGGACTCATCGGCTCACGTCTTGCCAGCCGTGTCGTGGCGCGGTATGGCCAACACCGGATCCTCCGTGCAGTCGGCACGCTGCGCGCGGTCTGGCTGATCGGCCTGGCCTTCGTCCAGCCCGGTGTCGCAGGCCTCGCGACGGTGATCGCTGTCGAGCTCGCGATCATCATCAGTATGAGCCTGTACAACCCGGTACTGGCCACCTATCGACTCGAGCACACTCCCAACGACCGCATCGCTCGCACCCTGTCGGCCTGGTCGATCAGCAGCAGCGCCGCCATCGCCATCCTCAGCGCGCTCGGCGGACTGCTTGCCGCCGCCACCAGCCCGCGAACGGCTATCACGGTCGCAGGACTGCTGATCCTCGCCAGCCCGCTGCTGCTACCCCGCCGCCAGGATCCTGCACTCGGACCCGAGTTCGAGCTGGCAACAGCCCGTGTCCACCCACCGGCAGCAGACGTTTCGCAGGGCGTCGAGTAACGAGGCACCAACAGCTCGATCGTGGTTGCAGCTCAGTCGGGCACGACCTCCGTGGGATCCGGCATTGCCGATGAGATTCCGCCACGAAATTCGGAATCTACATGTTGGGCTCGACGCCCGGTGTCATCTGGGAGCTCGAGCACAGCGATCGCCGAATTCAGCAAGTTGTCTGGACGCGCGATAAGGCGCATGTCAGTGCAACCGAGCTCGAGGGGCGGGTTCGGATCCAAGCATCGTCGGCGCTGTGTCAGACCGACGTCACGTGGAAGACCCGCCACGCTGCCGGGTCACGGGGTCCGGAAAGGGGGGACCCCGTGACCCGCTGGGGCTGGGTGGGTCGAGATCGCATCAGGCGGCGTCGAGGGCTGTGGCGGTCTGGCGGACGGCGTCGGCGACGGCTCGGAAGTCCTTGCGCAGGATGTGGGAGTGGTTGCTCGCGACTTGCGTGCTGACCTGGATGTTCGGGTTGGCGGCGAGGACCGGATCGAGTGAGGCGCGCACGGCTTCCATTTCCTCTTGGCTGCCGCCGAGGTTGCCGCCGGTGGCCAGGACGTAGCGCATCGGGCAGCTCACGCGGTCGAGGACCGGTGCGAGGGCGGCGTGGAGTTCGTTGGCTTCGATGTTGATTTCGGCGTGTTGGTCGGCGGTCATTCGCGCGGCCAGGCCCAGTGGGCGTGCTACCGGCATCAGCCATCGCATTTTGTGGAACAGGTTCCGGATTCGTTCGCGGGCTTGTTCGCCGGTGATGCCGTAGGGCATGGCGCCGTCCACGGATACCACCGCGGTGATGCGGTCGGGGTTGCGGTCGGCCCAGTGTGCTGCGAGCAGTGCACCGTAGGACCAGCCCACGAGAATTGGTTGCTGTGCTCCGGTCGCTGCGAGGACGGCATCGATGTCTCGCAGGCACGCTTCGAAGGAGTAGTCGGTCGATTTCTTGGATTTGCCGCGGGCTCGCTCGTCGTAGGTGATGTGCCGGTATTCGGTGCCGAGTTCGGTGATGACGTGTCGCCAGTGTTTCTGGTCGGCGTAGGAGCCGTTGAGGTAGACGATCGGGCGGCCGGGGCCGCCGGTGTCGGTGACGGCCAGTGCGGTGTCGTCGACCGGCACCATGCCCGACCAGGTCGAGTGGGTGGAGTTGGACGTAGTCGGGTTTCGCATTGTCGATCTCCTTGTGTGTGGTGTTCGGTCTGCGAGATCCGGCAATGTTTGGGGATCTCTGAACGACTGCAAAGTTACATTGCGTTCAGAGTTTCGTCAACACATGAATTGGCTTGTTCCTCCAGCTCCACGCGACATACTGATTGTCTTTGCAATGGTCGTGGTGGTGAATGCAATGGTTGTGTTGGTTCTTTCTTTGCAATGGAGTTGGTGTGAATGCATACTGGCTGCGGGTGTGCGGGCGCCGCGCATGTCGATAGATGGGAGACCGGTACCGATGCCTGGAGGCAGACTCACCGATGAGGACCGTCGGTCTATCGCTGCGGGGTTGGCGGAGGGGCTCGGGTATGCGGAAATCGGTCGGCGTCTGGAGCGGCCTGCGTCGACGATCATGCGGGAGGTCACCCGCAACGGCGGACCCGACGATTACCGGGCGGACCAGGCGCACAAGGCCACACGTCAGCGTGCGCGCCGGCACAAGCAGGTTCAACTTCCGCCGCCGCCGATCCCCGATAGCGGCCATGGGCGCGACCCCCAAGCGGTCCAGGACTTCACAGAATCCTTCACCGCCCTCCTCGTGCAGCAGGGGCTGCCCCGGATGGAGGCCAGGGTGCTGACCTGCCTATACATCACCGACTCGGGCGCTCTCACCGCCGCTGAGCTGGTCGGGTGGCTTCGCGTCAGCCCTGCCTCTGTCTCGCACGCCGTCGCCTTCCTCGAACAGCAGGGAATGCTCAGGCGGGAACGAGTTCCCGGCGGGCGTCGCGAACGCTACGTCATCGACGATGAGATCTGGCTCCGGAGCCTCCTCGCAGCTCTGCAGATGAACAGCGCCCTGGCGGCCGCATCGCAGCGCGCAGCCGAGATTCTCGGGCCCACAACCCCGGCGGGCGCCCGCTTCGAATCCTCCGCCGAGCTCCTGCTCCTCGTGAGCGAGGCCTACCGACAGGCCATGGAGCAGTGGCGGCAGAGCCTGGCCGCCCGCAGCACCGAGCAACAGTCATGATCCTTCGCTGAGCGGCGGTCACGCATAGTGTGGCCACCGCAATCTGTCTCAATTCCCCGGCATTTCCGCGGCCGACATCACGATGCGGGCCGGGGGTTGCTCCCGTAAGACATCGCGAGAGGATCCGTCGAACAGGACTGTCGAAGCCATTCCAACAGGACGGACGGCGCTAGGGGCTTTGTCCGCGTGGCTCCGCCGCAACAGGGCGATCGGGAAGTAGCCCATGGACACGGCAACAATCGGCGCGGCGCGCACCGCACAGTAGAACGCCGTCGCCGCCGGCCAGAACAATCCGCATTTTCCTCAGTCCGGACAAGCTCTTGGCAGCGCGTCAGTCGTTAGTTGGCGGTCGGTCGCGTGATCGTCCCGCCTCCTCCGCCGAGACTCGTTTCCCGAGGATGCCGCAGGCAGCAGGCAGCTTCTGATCGCTGCGCTCGCACACCACCGGGATCGTCCACCCGGCCAGGGTGACGCGCCAGGCCAGCGGGGGTGTCCTGCTTACACGGGGTCGGGCAGGGTCATCTAAACCCCGGGGTGATACCGGGAACCGGGGAGCCATAGCCGGGGCTGACCTGCCCTGGGCCGCTGTTGATAGGCGGCGCGATCCGCTTCCAGGTGCCGTCGGATTGGCAGACCTGGTCGGAGCCGTCGGGATGGTGGACCTTGCCGCCGACGTCGTAGGTGGTTCCGCTCGACGTACAGAAGTAGGCGCCAGTCCCGCCCGGATTCGTCCTTTGGTCTGTGTGGGCAACTCCGGCCGAGGCGCCGATCAGGCCACCGGCGATGAGCAGGGAGGCGGTCAGGGCCTTCATTACGCGGCGTGTACTCAAACTCGTCCTTCGTTTGCAGTGTGTGTCCCCTCGAGTCTTGGCCAAATCGGTTGAGGTACCTAGGCACCCTCGGGTGTCGATCCGGCACCCCCGCGAGGACGCGCCCGCCGGTGAAGGGGTTACCTGCCCGCGGTCCGGTGTCGGCCGCCTGCGGTGTCCCCCGTACGAAGAGCTGTAGGTTCTTACCACCCTTGGCATCTCCCGAAGCTACGACGAGTGGCTGTCCGGGTTGTCGCAACGATGTGGCCTCGTCGTCTGTCGCAGCAGGCAATCGGAATGTGCATCTGTCACCGAATTCCGCAGCACCCGACGGACTTCCGGATCGAACAGCCAGTCGCGCCGATACCCCGCCAGGAACCGGACGTTGCCCAGCTCAACCGGATCAGGCTCACTCCAGACCTTGTCGCGCCGGCCGCGGGCCTTCACCAGTGCCTCCGTCCAAGGCCAATTGGCCAAGTCGCGGCGATGGCGCGCCGAGGGAAACCGATGAGCACCACCCGAATCGAGTGATGGCCGTGGCATGGAACGACCTGCCGCGGATGTCATGGCGTGTCGAAATCGTTGGCGGACAACGACCTCAGTCGATGGCGCCGCCATACCAAGTCGGAAGCGGGCGCGCCCCGATGGCGACCTGGTGGGCGGCCGTAGCGAGCAGGCGAGTGGAATCCAGTGTGGGCAAAGGCGATACGTCCGGCGTCACCAACAGCGGGATCTCGGTACAAACCAGGGCGACGGCGTCACAGCCCAGACCGTGCAGGCGGTTGATGATATCGAGGTAGCGCTGCCGGGATACGGCCGTGAACACTCCTTCGCACAGTTCGGTGAAGATGATGTCGTTGATCAGGCGGCGCTCGTCGGAGTCCGGAATCTCGGCGTCGATTCCCTTGGCCGCAAAGACACGCGGGTAGATCGGGCCGGTCATCGTGTACTTGGTACCCAGCACGCCGACCCGCCGATAACCCTCCGCGGCCGCCTTTTCCGCGACGATTTCGGCGATGTGCAGACCCGGCAGAGCCAGGTCTTCGCCATCGGACTCCAGCGCCATATGCGCGGTGTTGTCGGGGCAGACGAAGAATTCGGCTCCGGCGTTGGCGAGGCGATCGACGCTGGTGGCCAAGGTCTTTCGAATCGCGCTGTGATCACCGGCCTCCCACGCGGGCATGCTGCGGCCCATCGCGATGCAATCCAGGGTCACATCGGCGTGCTCGTGCGTTCCGAGATCGCGGGCACCCTCCTGCGACAGCGTCCGCAAGCAGAGCGCCGCGCCTTCGATACTGTGCGCCAAGATACCAACATGCCTCATCACGCTGCTCCTTGTTCGCGCCGATTCATGCCGTCCATCTTCGGCGGCGATCATCCATTCTGAGCCTGTTTCGACAAGACCGGTCGGTCGCCCGTCGCCACCGAACCAGCAGTGGTCTCGTGCTGGGTCACGGGGCGCCAGGCGCGGTAAGCACGCCGATGAGAGCGATAAGGGCCAGACCGATCTCGAGGTAGCGAGCTGAGTCGAGTATCGGCGGGTCGCCCAGGCGGCAGGAAGTTCTCGACGCCGACGCCGACGCCGACGCCGACGCCGACCGCGACCGCGATCATGGTCAGGTAGATCCAGCGCACCGGGGATCCCTTGACGAATGGTCAGCCGCAGCAGCACACTCACGACGGCCCGGCGCTCGTGCCTGCCGAAACGGAACGCGACCTGGACTGCATCGACAGTGGCCGACCGTCGAGACCTCGATGCCCTCGGCGCCGCCACGCTCACCACCGGATCCTCCTGCCCTGCACCGTAACTGGCGAGGACCATCCACCTACCGGTCAGTGGCGGGAGCGGAATCTCAAATCATGGCCGACTGGCCAAGTTGTGGCCAATCATTCTGCCGCGGTCGGGGACGACGATGCCAGTTGCGCGCGCCCATGCCCGTACTTCGGCGGTGGGCGGCGATCCGGTGGCGGGTGCGGCCGGAGTCTCGGGGACGGGTACGCCAAGGCGTTGCCTCCGACGGCGCTGCCGCCGGCCACATCTGGGCGGTCCATGAGCTACAGGATCCGCGTTCAGGGGGCCTTCCTCGGGTCGAAGTCGGACCAGCGTTCGCGCACGGCTGCCACGACCTTGGCGACCTGGGCGTCGAAAGCGTCGAGCTGCTCAGCTTCGGCAGTGCTCGCGACGAAGGCGCGTCGATCGCAGGCTGCGCCCGCGCGCCATATTCGCTCGATCGCTCGTGTTGCGGTGATGTCCGTCAACGGGTTACCGGACACGAGGACCAGGTCTGCGCGCTGCCCGGGCGCGACACGTCCTCGGTCGGCGAGGCCGAATACTCGTGCCGGTTCGGATGTGGCAGCGGCCAGGGCCTGCGCCGGGCTGATGCCGCACTGGACAAGGAGTTCCAGCTCCCGGTGCAGGCTTGCTCCGAACACGGTCCCTGGGTTCGGGGCGTCGGTGCCCGCCAGCAGAGTGACCCCCGCATCGGCCAGTCGCCGCACGTTGTCCTCGGCCCGCGAGTAGGGCGGCATTTCCCGGCCACGCCATCCCGAGGCACCCGAGGTCAACCGGCGTGCCCAGGCGTCCCCGAGCGCCGCAGCGAGCCGCGGGTCCCCTACCACTGCTGCACCACCCGGTTCACCGAGGGTGTTCTCGATGGTGGCCAGCGTCGGACCGACCACGATTCCGGCCTCGGCCATGCGTTCGACCAGGTCCTTGTCCAGCTCGGCGTCCGCAGGGACGTGGGCCACCACGTCGACACCGGCGGACACGACCTCCTCGAGACCGGCCGTCGAGCTCACGTGAGCGACGACGACCAATCCGCGGGCGTGCGCGGCAGTGACCAGTGCCTTGATGGTTTCGGAGTCCAGCGACGGCCATAGACCCCCGGTGCCGGAGATGATCTTCAGATAGTCCGAGCCCTCCGCGATTCGTTCCGCGACGAACTGCTCGGCCTGGTCAGCGGCGGTCAACGTGGGGAACGGGGCGTACATCATCGACGGGTGCCCGCCGGGCGCGGTGGCACCGACACCCGAGGAACGCACATCGGCCACGTCCGGACGGGAGCCGGCCTGCTCCTTGGCCCTGGCCACCAGGTCGAGTTTGCTGAACATGTCGAGAACGGTGGTAACGCCGAAGGTCAACGATTGCGCGAGGGCGCCGGGAACGAGGTGCACGTGCGCGTCGATCAGACCGGGGAGCACAGTCCCGCCACCCGCGTCGATCACTTCGTCGCCTTCTTGGGCGGCCGAGGGGGCCGAGCACTCGGTTATCAGGCCGTCAGCGAACCGGACCGAAGTCCAGTTCTGCGACTTTGTCCCGTCGAATACCTTCGCGTTCACAATCGTTGTTGCCGCGGCCCGCCAGCGCCCCTCTGACACATGCACCGGTTCCACCATGCTGACTCCTTCCACGCTGGTTGATGACGTCTGCTTGCACGCTCTATTCCAGCCGGTCTCACCAGGGCCGATCAACGACCAACCCAGCCATGAAACAATCACCAAGAGGAATTGATCGAGGCGAGGAGGGCAGTGGCGATGGAGGTCCGGCAGCTGCGCTATTTCGTCACCGTCGCCGAATGTGAACACTTCGGCCGGGCCGCGGAGGCCCTGCACATCGTTCAATCCGCGGTAAGCAAGCAGGTCGCGCGGCTGGAACGCGAACTCGGACTGACCTTGTTCGACCGGTCCCACCGTCGGGCCCGGCTCACGCCGGACGGCCAGGCATTCCTTGTCCACGCGCGCCGCGCGCTACGCGGCATCGACGGTGCCGCTGCTGCGGCCGTCGACATCGCCGCCGGTAACACCGGTTTACTGCGGATCGGCAGCAGCGTCGCATTCAGCCCTCGTATCGAAGCTACTCTTGCCGCTGTCCGTGACGCCCACCCCGGCATCACGCTCCAGGTGACAAGTTCCGCCTCAACGACCGGTCAGCTCGCCGCCCTCGCCGCTAACGACCTCGATGCCGCATTCGTGGCAGCGCCACCGGACACCCCGGGCGTGCGGGTTCATCACCTCTGGGACGAGCCGCTACTGCTGGCCGTCCCCGCCGCATACGCCCGCACCGCCAGCAACCTCGCCACGCTCGCTGAGCTCCCCCTGGCCCGATCCGCCCGCGCCGAGAACCCCGGCATCTACGACCTGTTTACGGCCGCCTGCCAAGCGGCCGGGTTCACCCCCCGCGTGGGGCCGACTCTGACCCGAGTCCAAGACCTCCTTGCCGGACCCGTTGCCTCCGGAGGGTGCTGGACCCTGCTCCCCGCCGGCGTCGTCTCGCAAGACTTCACCGCCGTCGCCCTCATCCAGCCCGACCCACCGATCCGCGTTCCCGCCGCACTCGCACTACCCGACCCCACATCTCGCGCCTCCGCGCTGAGCCTGCTCGCCGCTGCACAGACCAGAACCGCAAGCAAGCAGGCGCCGTCGAACGGTAGTTGACTCTGCAACTACCGGTCGACTCGCACCCAGTGGAACTGATCGACAGCTTCTTGCTCGCGGCTCGCCGGCCGGAACTCGATCTCGGTACAGGCGGCGACATCGGAATCCATTGCCGCGCAGTCGAACCCCTTCTTGCCTGCCAAACACTTGCCTCCTCGCCCTTGGCAGGGGCCTGCGCCAGAGACCGCTGCGGCGAGCCAGAGTAGCCGCGTCATACAGAGATAGCCAATAGGCTATTGACTGGCCATATTCATTGAGATTTGGCCATTTTCATTGAGACCCTACAAAATGCTGTAGGGTCTCAAAAGACATGGCCAACGCCGACGCTCTGACCTGCGGCTTCTTAGTGTGTCTCACAACGTGGCCACTGTGATCTGTCTCAAAAACATGGCCATTCTTCAAACGCAGTTGGCAAGTCGGCGATCGCTATTCACGCATGTCGCCCGAGGGTTCTGGAAGTCGGAGTATTACACCTGGGGTGTTTCGTCACGTGATGAATTACGGTCTACCAGTGGCCTGTTCTGAAGCCGGCGGGGGTGCGGGCGATTCTGAGGCCCCCGGTGAGTTCGGGCAGCGCATTGAGGATGTGGGTGATCACGTCGCCAGCGGCGCGCGCGGTTTCTTCGTAGAACGCGCGGGCGTCGGTGACGACGCGTTCGGGCAAGCCGTCGGCGGCGGTGTAGCGGGCGGTGCGCGAACCGTAGCGGCGGCCGGTCACGTTGCCTGCGGCGTCAAGTATGTCTCTGGCGCTACCAGTGTGGGGGTCGACTCCAGCGATGTAGGGGTGTTCGCGTCGCAACCGGTGGAAGTTCTCGGCGCGGTGGCCGAACGCGTTGTCCCACGCGGGTGAGGCGACGAGCTCGTCGAGGCGGTCGAGGATGGCGAGGATGGCGTTCGCCGACGGGTCCGCGACGGCGCGCAGGGCGCTGATCTTGTTGGCGTTGAGCGGAGGCCACGCTTCTTGGTCGACGGTCTCGAACGGGATGTAGTTCGGCCCCGACCTTTTGAGATGGTTGTGGTCGGCCATGCGGGCGCGAGTGTCGTCGTCGGTGCGCATGACGCGGGCGACGAGGTTGATGAGGCGATGCGCGGCGGCGACAGTGGTTTCGACCAGGGCGTCGGCGAAGAACCGCTGCCCTAACCTCATTCCGGCTGGTTCCTTGGCGGCGCGGACGGCCTTGTCATGCCACATGATCTCGACGGTGGCCGCGGCCCCGAGCATCAACGTTTCGGCGATCGACCCTGCCAGGGCGCAGGTTTCGCGCCACTGTGATTTCGACACGGGCACGGTGAAGCTGGGTTCGAAGTCGGCGCGGCGGTAGAGCCACAGCTGGTCGCACACGTCATGGACCCAGGCGATACCGAGTTCGTCGAACGTGGGTGCGGACAGGGTGGTGCCGTGCGCGGCCAGGTAAAACAGTTGGGTCCACGCAACCTGTTCTGGCGGCGGGGTCTCACCGTCGGTCGAGGTCTGGCCGTCGGTGTGGCTCATCAGTGCGGGGTCCTTCCTTCGTGTCGGAAAGGATGGACCCTACAACCAGTTGTTGCGGCGTATGCACTGATTTTTGACGGTCGGCCGGTCGCGTCCGGCATAGTCCGGTGCGGTTGCTGCGCTGTGGAGACCAGGCGCAGAGATCGCGCCCACGAACTGCTGGCCGCGCTGTTCCCCGAGGGCATCTATTTCGCACATACCGGATCGCGGTGGATGCGTGCGACCAGCATCGCATCAGTACCTGGCCGCGTAGGGTCCTGGGTCGGCAGCGGACTGCGGGAGAGGCGTTCGAAGCCGAACTGGCGCGGTGAATCCGACATTGCGCTGCGGTGACGGGGCCGAAACGCCCAGATCTGACTGGGCCGCGCCCTGGCCGGTAATGCCGACGGGTTTGGCTCGCCGGCTGCGCCTCGGTCTGCGGCACTGTGCAGTTCGGCCAGGTGCTGTCCCGGTGTAACGGCCCCGTCATTATCTGTATGAACTACACGACGTCAGAAGATGTGGTGCAAAGGAAAGGTGTAGCTATGCGGAAGTCGAGGACGTGGCACGCGAAGCCTCCACACCCGGTACAGACACGCCTCCATATGACGGTTGCGTCGGCTTCGACCTCCAGTGACATAGCGCTTACTGATGAAATTCGACAGTGCAAGTCCGCACTGCTCTACGCCGATAACGTCAAGCTCGTCAGTCCGCGTGCAGCTCTGATAGGATCCGTCGCCGCAGTGCGAACAATGTCTGATTTAGATCGCCTGCGGCTCATCGTTGAAGTTGCACCCATATATGCGCCTGATCAAGCACACATTCTCCATGAAATCCTTGTTCAGATCGAATCACTTCCTCCAGGAAACCAGTTGACAAGCCCTCAGCGTCGCGCACGACGAGAGGCTATATCGAACTTCTTCGAACAATTTCGCCCAGTGATTGACCTCATTCTGGCGAAAGCTCACGAAAGCGTCGAACAATCCAAATTCAGCGAACTTGATACTGCGATCGACGCCGGCTTGCTCACCATCGATCCGCTGGCAGGAATGGACGTAGGGCATACTGACCGTCCTGAGCGGGAATCTCCAGATATCGCGCTCGAATACATTGAACGGGTCGGTCAGATCCTTACTGACGATGATACCTATCCGCTTTTCGACAACTTGACGAGCGATATCGTCCGCTTCGGCGTCGACGGAGGGATCTTCGTTCCGGTTTCATCGTCACGGACACGTGGCCGGGACGCATCGATGGCCGACGGACTGTTCGATAGGCTGCCAAATTTCGAGCACGCAACCATCAGCGAGATACTTGACATACGAACGGAACTACGCAGCCCGTTACTAAGGTTCAGGCAAGGTGTTCGGGATATATCCAAGGACATTGAAACCGCCCCTGAGAATACCGACTTCGTTCACTACATAGAAGACGCCTGGACCCACAAAGTCGCTCCAGCACTGGACGAGATTGAAGAAGTCATCCAACAGAACACAGGTCTTAGAAGTTTGATGCGAAAAGCCATCCAAGACGCCGCTGGTGCAGCAGGAGTCCTGGGAACCGGCAGCATCGTCGTTGCCGCAGGTCCAGCTGCGGGCACCGCTGCAGCAGCGACTCTGCTACTCGGCGGCGCTGGAGCAACCCTAGGGGGCTTCACTCTTGCTGGCATCCGAGCATTCCTGCAAGAGCAGGAAGCAATCCGCTCAGCTACCGGAACCCAATTCTATTTTCTGTATGGGACAAACTCACGACTCGCGCCACGCTGACGGCCGCCTAAGAGGCTCCCGAGGAAGCTTCTCCGGCTACTCACGCGCGAGTACCGCGCTTCTTCGGTGCCTGGACCGCTGGTGAACCGGTGGCTTTTGTGTCGGCCGCCAGATGTTGCTCGGCGTCAGCGAGTAGTGCTGATGGTGTGGTTGTCAGCGCTTCTGCCAAGTCCCACAGTCGATCGATCTGCACGCTGCTGTTGCCCAGCTCGATACGGGCGATTACAGGTCTCGATACGCCTGAAGCGGCGGCCAGTTCGTCCTGATTCATCTTTGCCGCCTCGCGGGCTCGCCGAATCGCAGCGCCGACCGCGTCCCGCCTCATCTTGCGCACCTTCCTTTGTTGCGGAGACAGCGAGGCTTCCGGTACGGGCATGGCCGCATCATCGCACGGCGTACCCGCCTCGACCTTGCATCAGCCGCGCGGAACGAGAAGTGCATCGCGTCCGAGCATATCGCACGCGATACAAACAGCATGTAAAAGATGGTGACACGCGGGGCAAAATGCGACTCGCGAGAAGGGGAAGATGCCAGGCTGTGACGCGTCGATTGCTGGGGGGCGCGGGGGCCACCGTCTATCACCTCATCAGGTGTTCGAATGAGCGGAAGGAATGCAGTTGTCGACGTCGATCGTGAAGGGTGCCGCCAAAGGCGCAGATGCCGAGGCCGAAACATGGCTGGCGACAACCGATCTGGCTGATGATCCAACGGCCGCCATACAGTTGTCCCGAGCGATCACACCGGACCGGTACGGGTTCGCAATCCGGCGTCCGCTGGTTCTGGACTCGTCGGACGACCGGACCAAGATCGTCCTCGATTTGCTTCGCGCCAAACAGGTTCCTACCGCCGATGCGGTCGATGCCCTGGCACGGAGTTCTCATAACAGTCGGAAAGGCGCCACGCCGACAGCCTGCGATGAGCAGATCACACACGCCAAACAAATCTTGCAAGCTGAAGGCGACGCGCTGGGTGCCGAACTGTCCTCGGCTATCACGCTGCACCGAATCGACCAGAATCACGGCCCGACATGGCAGCAAGCATGGGCGTTCGATGCGGTCAGCAACTGGTGGACTCCCCTCGTGGGCAGCACGCCGCCGTTCAAACCGATCGGGCGGACCGCTTTCGCGATGCTGCACAGTGCGGGATGGCTCGCGTCGAATCAGACCGCACGCTCATTGTGCCCCGGCCGCCGCTTCTACGTCCGCTTCTACGGTGACCACGTTTCGCGGATGTCGCCCGAGGTCGTCGGCTTCGCCGTCGCGGTATTCATCAGGAACTACTGTCGAAGCAATGACGACTGCAGTCCGACTTGGGCTGCCATCGCCGCTTCGGCGACCGATCCGATGGGCGTCCCGCTGTTTTTCAACGCCACCGATGCTCAGGCACAACAGCTTTGGATGGTCACTCAAGGGTGGGTACGTCTCGATGACAATGGTTGCCTGTGCCGCGGCGATCGCGCGAAGGCCGAAGCGCGCCGCCGCACCGACCTGAAAGCGAAGCACCGTAGCGCTCGCATAACAACAGCGGTGGGGTCAACCGGCGAGCTGAGCGAATGAGGCTCGGCAGTCGGGTCGGTGAGATCTTGCGGCCGTCGCGGTCGCAGGATCGAGGGTTGCAGAAGGCTCAGGAACGGATAGGTCCCGACGATGGGGACCTGCATCGGTTCGTGATCCGCAGCCTCAAAGAGTGGGTAGCGGCGCTCGGTGAACAGCCAGCCGGAGTTCCGGTGTGGCGATTTCCTTTGCGTGCCTTCGAAATCGCCGTCGACATGGCGGGAGTCGAGCCCGAACCCGACGCGACACCTATATCTGCGGAGTTATGCCTGGAACTGCTGGCCTATACCCCTATCCGGCTACGCAGCTGTGACGGGGTAGAAATCACGACCTGCGCCGCGCAATGGGCGAGTGACACTGGGCAGACTCTCCTCGAAGTGATCGGAGATTTTGAGAACGAGCACAACAACGGGGAGCTTCGGTGGGAGCAGATGGACGGCGACGGGGTTCATGTCTCCGCTACCATCCGCAGCAGTCAGCCCTAAGTAGCCGGCCAAGCATTCGACGGTTGACCGAAGGGTGCGGCTTGCAGGCTGAGTGCCCGACCCCCCGCGTGTTGGTGGGTCGGGCGACTGCACGAAGCCTGAATACCGCTTCATCGACCACTCCAATTTGTAGTACTGGTTGTCACTGGTTCGCTTGCTGCTCATGCCAGGTGCGCAGCCGTTGTAGAGCGGAGGGCAGGGCGCCGTCGCCCAGTGCCGCGAGGATCGTGCCATCGTTGAAGTGCTCGGCACGGACCACGGCGGTGAGTGCGCCGGCGGCATCGGCGACCGGGGCGGTATCCACGCCTTTACCGCCCGGGTAAGCACTCTTTCTGTCCCATTTCTTCCACGGGAAGCCCACGATCGCATCAACGCGATACACAAGGTCTGGGTCATTCGAGGGATCGCGTCGCTGTAGTCGAGGTGATCGCGTCGCAAGGGGTCGGCCAGGGGCCAGGATTCAACTGCCGCCAAGGGGTCCACATTCGGGTTCTGGCACGAATTTGGTAATCGCCGATGGGGATTGGCGACGTGGGGCTTCGTAGGGCGAATTCTGAAGTTGCGGTGTTCGTTCAGTCCGACCGCTTGCAGGACAGAGCGAGCATGGTGGGAATGGTGCTGAACCAGCGTTGATAGTCGGTCCATTCCTCCTCGGGGATGTCGGTGTGGGGCAGGCTCGGTGGTTCGTGCATGCCGGTGATCACTAGCCCCTTGTCGGTCAGTTGATCGACATACCAGCTCAGCGGCCGGTGGTAGTGGCGGTGTCCTCCGAAGGAGCCGATCCACCGTGTCTCGTGTCCGAGGTATCCGGTGACTTTTCGGTAGCGTTCGCCATCAGGGGTCTCGTCGACGATCGTCCGGCTGAAGAACGCTGGGTGCAGGATCGAGAAGACGAAGATTCCTCCGCCCTGTAATGCCGACGCGACGTCAGCCAAAACGCGGTCCAGCACGGGGGGATATCCATGAGCACCATATGAGCAACGATCCGGTCGTAGCGCTGGTGTGGGTCAGGCAGCCCCTGCGCGAGATCGTGCTGCTGGAAGGCGATCTCGGGATACTGCGACCTGGCGGTGCGAAGCAGCTCCTCACTGCCGTCGATTCCGGTCACGCGCCCGCCCGCTTGCCGCATCTGATCGGACAGCCAGCCATGACCGCATCCCATATCCAGGACATCGAGGTTCTCGATCGAACCGAGTCGGTCCCATAGGAACCCGTGGATGCGTCGATAGAAGCTGTCCGCGGGGCCGGACACTGTGGTGACGTAGCTGGGGGGCGGCAGCGTCCCAGAGGCGTAGATCTTCGGAAGAGTTGGCCACCCACTAATCTTGCCGGTGGGTTTCTCAGTCGCTCAACAGGATTCGATTCCCCAGCAGTTCGGGCTTGGCGCAGCCGACGATCTGCCATTTGAGCATTTTGATTCGATTGACGTGGCCTTCGACGGTTCTGCGGCGCGGTGAGCGCGCGAAGCGCGAAACTCGCCGTCGTGCCGACTTGCGGAAAGGTGCCGCAGGACTACATGCGGCCTGACCCGGGCCGGGCATGTTGGCGAAGGCAGGTCCCGAACGCTGGCGGTTGCACGGCGACCGCCAGCAGATCTGCTGCACGTTTCCTCGTAGGCATAAGTTGATCCTGGATTATTCTGGTTCATGGCCCGATCATCGGCGGTCGTGGTCGGCGACCTCGATCGCTGTCAGTACTTTGTCCCCGAGTGCCGTAGTTGTCATAGGCCGATTGCGTTCGGCGCGATTGAGGAGAGCCCCACCGAGGTCTCGTTCGAGTCGGTTGATCTGGTTGACGAGTGTGAACTGATGAATGCCCAGAGCTTGGGCGGCCGCGGTGAGTGTGGGATAGCTTGCTGCCGCCGCGAAGCGGCGTAACCGTTCCCAGCCACCGATTCCTGTCAGGGCTGGCTGCAGGTTGATCGGTGCTGCAGCAGCCTCCAGGCTTGCGTTGAGGTTCGCGGAGTGGCTGGGCCCTCCTCGTGATCTCATCGGAATTTCGTGGAGTTTCGCCCAGCGCGCCATGCTGGCCGGGCTCATACCGGTCTCTTGGGCGAGGTCGGGCAGTGCCCGTCGCTGGTTGACGTACTGGTCGTAGAGCCAGTCGCGGTCGATCCGGATCTTCGCGTACTGCCGAGGCTCGCGCAGCGGTATCTGATAGTCGCGGGCGAGTCGCGCGATGACCTTATGGCTGACGCCAACGCCATCTGCTATGTCCCGCAAACTGATTCGCTGGTGTTGATAAAGGTCGACAAACATCTCCCTCGTTAGCGTGTGTCTTGCAGACATATAGGCATGCCCCCGTGTCCGTGCCTCAGCAGCTGTCGTGGGCTGTTGCGCAGGCGCGGGATTGATCTCCAAGAGGTGCCTGACCGCACTGAGGGTGGTTTTGAGGACGGCGGCGGCCTCGCCCAGTGAGTGATCCTGGTGGATCAGTTGATGCAGCTGGTCGATATCGATTCCCGCGGGATCAGGTCCCGGCAAGTGAAGACCTTTGAGAAAGCTAGTTGATGGTTGCCAGGTAACGGGCTCGTCGTAGATGCCTTGGTGCGCAAGGAATTCCGTCGCATGCTCATGCAACGCTGCAATCAACTCGGGTGTGAGAGTACGAGGAAAGTCTGCAGTCTTGGAGCGGAACTCGTTGTCATCCAGCGCAGATGGTGCGGAATCGTTGTGTAGCCCGCTGAGTTGCCCGAACAGAAAGCTTCGCGCAACCCGGGCACGCGCTGAAGTGGGTCCAGGCGTGCCGGTAGCGCGGCACGTAGCTGCCCAGACACGATCGGGCAGTAGGTCTGAGTAGTCGAGTTCCCGCCGTCGTTGATAGTCGATCGGGATGTCGTTCTCAGCGACATAGTCCGCCATCAGTGTAAGCGCGGACCGCATCGCACCATCTGCGTCGTGGCCGGTGAGCAACTGGAGGAACCGAGAGACTCCCTGCCCTGTCAGTGGGCTGCCGAGCAGCTGGGTTGCCTCTTCGAGTCGCAATCGTGTCCCGACCAGTAGCAGGGCAGCAGATGCTGCAGGCCGGATTTTACGCTGATGGGAGCCGGGTACCGACAGCGGAAGTGACCATGACGGCCATAACATCGTCGGGGTCCGGCGCGCGAGTTGTTGGGCGCGAGCCGTTCCTGATGCGGGGCGGCTCGGCATCGGCGTAGTTGTGCGGTACCGCAGTTGATCACTGGGTTTGAGCATGGGGGCGAGCGACGCCAGCTGTGCGGCGGTCAAGATGGGACTAATCCGATTTCCCCACGCAATATTGGTTGCGGTGACTGCCAATCCGCGGTCCCGTGAAGTTTCTACGAGATACCGCAATGCGTTCCCGGCTGCGGCCGTGTCAGGTGTGTTCAGCGCTGCCACTGCAACTGTTACGCCAAGGGCCGCAGTGGCTGCCCGTTCCGGTGACGCCAAACCTGGATCGGCTTCGCGGCGCGTATAGGCGTCAAGTAGATCGTGTGGAGCAACGAGCCTGAGCTCCTCGTCCGAGGCGTATAAGAGGGCACGGCGTGCTACGGCCCGCACATCAGACAACGCCGCAATGGCTGGCTGGGGGTTGGAGGTGTAGAGCCCGAACGACGCTGTGCCCGAATCGATCACACTGTGGACCAGCTGTTGCGCGGTCAGGACCGGATGGTCCTCAGGGAACTGCCTTGCCGCGGCTGCGGTCAAGTCTCCCCCGCAGCGGCTCGGTGATCGGCCGTAGGCCCCTTCGTCAGGGTTGCCGCAATGTCCGGGTTTGGGGATCACCTCACCTGAGCAGGGCCGAAGACGTTGCGGCCGATAGCATTTTGTGCAGTCGTCCACCAACAAGCAGCGGTGACGAAGGCAAGCGAACGTCCAACCCAATCGCCACGTGAGTTGCCAGCGGCCGCCGGTGTCTGCAAGGCAATGTGGGCAGTATCGCGAGCCGCGTCTGCGACTCCACGGAAATGCATGGCTTACTCGGCCAACGTGCGAGTCGATGCGGACGCCTCTGCCGTCATAGCGGGCCAGCGTCATCGCCGCAAGGTCCTGGACATCGACCTGTGTTGCCTGGGAGATCGACTCGGCGTCTTGGGGATCGAGTTGGATGACCCACTGTTTGGCGTGCGCCTCTCGTGGGCGGCCGGCGATCGCGACGACGAGGTCACCCCAAGCGGTGTGGGTGCGCCCGGCCAGCGCTTCTAACCATGAATCGAGCGCTTCCCCGGGAACTGGCGCGACTCGGATAGGTAGTTGTCGAATCGCTGTCATCCCGCATGCCGCGCGCTGGTGTGGGTGGTGAGGCGTCCTGCATTGAACGCGGTCTCGAGCTCGGTGCGGGCCTTGTCGGATGCAGCGTCGTTTTTCACCCTGTCCAACAGCTCAGTGTCTAGCCGTTCCTGACCGGTGCGGACAGCGCGTTGGCAGCCCCGGTTTATGAGAGTCATCAGCGAGCCGATGTGCCCGGTGGATCGAGCAAACAGGTAGTCCGACAGGTCGTCGGCGATCATCCCAGGATATTTGTCCGCCAACACGATCCGTTGCTCGATGGCCAACAGCATCCGCCGCCACTCCCGGCGGCTCGCAGGGGTGTCGATGGTGAACGGGCGGGTGTCGAGGCGAGTGGTGCGCCGTCCAGTCTGAGCGATCACTGCGTCCTCGTAAGACGACCCTTCGGAGAAGAGCCCGCGTGCCGCCAGACCCACCCCGACGAATATCATCGTCACCGGGAACTCGTTGGCGATGTATTTGAAGTGGTTGCTGATCTCCACCCCGGAGGTGTTGCGCCACCGCAGAAAATGCAGGTCATCGACAATGAGGACCCGGGTCTCACACGCCAGCATGCAGTCCAGGGCACGGTGGGCGAAATGCGCCGCGCTACCGCGCGACATTCCCGGGTGAGCGTAGAACGACAGCATGGCCCGGTTGAAGTCGACCATTCCTGTGTTGCCGGTGAGGCCGACACGGCATATCGGCCAGCGTTCATGACCGTCGTCGGTTTCTCCGCCCTGGGCGCGAATCTCGCGACGATGAAACTCCCTGGCGAACGCGAGAACCGAGGTTGTCTTGCCCAACCCGGGGAACGCGTCGATCGCGATGGCACCCTTGGCCTTATCGCCATCGTGCTCGTTGCTGTCGACGATGTCCCACAGGTCTTCGTGTAGTTCGCTCAACTGGGGTGTTTTGATCGGGCCAAGATTAGCGTGCCATTTGCGTCGCCACAGGTTGTACTCCTCGGTAGCCTCGTCGTTCAGCGCCTCTAGCGCGCGGCGTGACAGCAATTCCGGCGGAACACGGTCCGGCGCCATCGCGAACTGCTGAAAGCCCTCCTTGCGGGCCAGAGTCAAATTATCCAGCCGCGCCCCATCAGGTACTGCGGCTCGTGAGTTCACACGTCCTCCAGCGCGTCTGCATAGTAGTCGTCCTCATCGAAATCGTCTGTGGCCAGATCGTGGTCGTCGAACTCGTCGTCGTCCCCGGTTTCACGATCACGCTCGTCGGCCGCTTCGCGGAGATCGCGTGTGCCGGGGTCGTCGTCCAGGTTGACCTCATCGGAGGCCAGTGCCAACACCTTTGCCAGCGACGGCAAGGCACTCACTTCGTCGACCGGCTCCGCGTCGACCAGAATCTGGGTTTCTCGCGCCATCCGCAGCGCCATCCGCCGCTCGACCGCCGAGGACCCCAGCCCGAGGTTCCACCGCTCCAAGAGATCGGCCATCGCCAGCCGATCATCGGGATAGGTGTATTTGGCCGCCGCCAGCTGGCGCGCGAACTTCAACGCGTCCTCGCTGAACGGCATGTCCGAAGTCGGTGCATGCTCCCACATCAGCACATGCCATTTTCGGGTTTCCGGGTCCCGGAAGTAGGCGCGGGTGATGTCATCGGGGTGGTAGTGAATCGGCCAGCGCCCCGGGGCTTTTCCCGTGTATGGGCTGGTTTGATTGCGGTAAGGATCCAGTCCGGCCCCGTTGTAGCGACGCTTGCCGAATTCGACGCCGTAGTGCTGGATGCTGCGCCACTCGACCTTGAGGAACTCATACCCCAGATCCGGATCCCTGGGGACCTCGATGTATCCGGCGCGGGCCAGTCCGTGCTCGAACATCGCTGCCGGCGACATCCGCAAGTCGGGGACCTGCGGGTCGACGAGGCTGGAGTGTGGGCGATGGTGATACACCGTCGCGACCCACTCGCGGATGATCGCCTCGAGTTCGTCGAGGTAGAAGAACGCTTCACTCTCAGGGTTCACGCCGCGCGAGTGCAGGTCGGGGCCCTTGTAACCCGGCAGGATCTGCAGCAGATCCTCACGGATCGTACGGAAGAACCGCTCCACGGGGCCCTTGTCACGCCCTGTCCGCAACCTGGCCGGCTGAATCGAGATCCCCATACGCTGGCACACGCTCGTCAGGTGCTCAGACACATAGATCTTGCCGTGGTCGACGACGATCGTCTCCGGCACCATAGCGGGATGTGCCGCCGCTTTGATCGGGCCGTCGATGACCTCGGCATCGATCAGAACCGACTTCGGCAGCCCATGCTCCGGCCATACCGCGTGTGCGGGCCACGATTCGCTCGCTGGGCGGGGCCGAAACGACTGGAACAAGGTGGCCGCCCCGTCCACCGACTTGGTTGATACCGGCGTCACCCGGATCCCAACAACACAGCGGGTGTACCAGTCCATGGCTACGGTCATCTCCGCCTGAACCCATTGCAGCGTCACAGGATCCATCGCGAAAACATCCAAACGCGTGGTGTCCATCATCAGATACTCGCCTGGCCGTGTCGGGCGTAGCTTGCCGTACACCCCGCCTGGCCTGGTAGCGATGTCGCGATTGCGTTTCGTGCTCAGCCGGAACAGCGGGTGGGTGCGTTCGAGTTCGTCGAGTACCCGGAAAGCCGTTGCCCGAGAGGGTATCTTCACCGCACCTTCGCCGAAGCGAGCCCGCACCCGAGCGTTGGTCTGGATGATTACCATCGACTGCGACGGACGCGAAGTCTCAGTGTGTTCGGCCATCACCTCTAAAGCCGTTTGCACCCAGCGTTTGTCGTGGTCGCGATCGTCGAACGGCCTGCGGCCGGTCGTTTTGGACTCAACGAGGCCCGCCTCACCGGACTCACGGAAGTCGGCGACCCAACGGCGGACGGTCCGTACCCCGACACCCAGTTCGGTGGCTTTTGCGGTGTAGCGAGCTTGCAACGACAACGACGGGTCGTACTCTGCGCGGGGCTCGCCCACGGCGGGCAATTCCGCCGAACCTGATCGATACCCTGTCAGAACCTCGCGAACATGCGCCGCACGCTCGAGGGTGTGGGAACGCTCGTGATCGGGCAGTGCGGCGAGCGCGACATTGGCCTCCACGATTTCGTCGTTGGAAGTGGGTCCGTCCTCGGTGGGTATCACTCGAAGGTCATCAGACAGTAACTGGCGCAACGCGATTCGGCGTACCTCGCGGCAATGGGAACCGATCTTGACTACGACGTCAGTGCCCGATGATGTGATCACCAACTCGATCACCTCGGCGACCTCGCCGTCGTGAATCAGTCGGGTTCCTACACCTAACCGGACTCCCGCTCGTACCACTACCTCACCTCGATGATGCTGCTGGACTTAAGCTTCTGAGATACATCCACAACGAACTCCTGCCGCCACAGCAGATGCAGCAAGCCAGCGCGAGCCGCATATGCAGAGACCGCGGATGTAGATTCCGAGGTACACCGGACGATTTCGGCGAAGGTCATCCCTGAGGTTGCCGAATCTCGCAGTGCCGCAAGATTCTGTTCATTGAACAACCACTCACGCCGGTAACCAGCGAGGAACCGTATGTTGGCGAGTTCCACAGCATCAGGCTCGCTCCACACTTGATAGCGCCATCCTCGAGACTGGGCCAGACGCCGAGTCCAGTCAAAGGTGAACTGCACCTTGGGGACAGCCAGCCGAGATGCCGGCTTCACATCGACGACGATTGGGCCATGCTCTGTGAGCAGCAGGTAGTCGGGTACATGCCGTCGTAGTTGTCCGTCGATCTCAGCGCGCAATAGGAATGGTTGTGCGACTATGCATTTCACCGAACGATCGAAGTCCGCGAACAGAAGACGTGTCAGCTCGAGGCGGGACTCGTAGATTACGTGTGCCTGCTGCGTCGCTGACCAATAGGTGCCAGAGTAGTGCCGCTGGCCGTAGTACCAGCGAAAAGTCCTCCAGGGCAGGGCAGTTGCCAGCGTCTCGACACTAGTGCTGGCGAAGGGACTCACAACTTCGTCGCCGCTATCGGCGCCCCGGAACACGACCTCGCTACCGGGATCCGCCGCGAAATCGGCTGCAGCGCGGACATATTCGACAGTGTTCGCCACCCTCACCCCTCATCGTTGCCGCCAGGCGACCGCTCTTAGCGCAACCCGCGGTGTGCCAGGGGTTCCCACTGTCTCATAACATTGGCCAATGTGCCGTCGAATGGCCAAGCTCTATGAGATTTGGCCATGACTTATGAGACATACAGGTCGCAGGGGGATACCTTCCCGTCTCCGAGTCTCTCACCAGCATAAAGAGGTTCGGTGTTCAGAGTTGGCTGGCCGAATCTGATCTCAAAACAATGGCCATTCCTCAACGGTGGAGGCGTGATGCTCCAGAACAGGCAGTCCCTCGGTGTCCCGGTCGGGAGATCGAGGATCACGCACCGCCGCGCCTCTCGATGTGGGGCGCGATGGCCTGCACGCATGGGGGCTTGCCCTGCGCCGACGTTTTAGCGCGACCGACTTCACCGCGCCAGACAACAGTGCCAGCTCGATGCCCGAGGGCGCTCCTACGCACAATCGATAGGTGGCTGCGGCGCACACGTCCACGCTGCTGACCGCCGAGGCTGCGGCGAAGGTGATCGGGGCCAACGACAGGGTGTCGAACTGCTGGTTCGCCAGGCGTGTCTGCATCTGAGCGTGCCCATCGGGTTCGGCTCCCCAGGTGGCTAGACCGACAGCGATCAGCGCGAATCCAATGTGGTGCGCACCCGCGGCCACCAGTTCGGACGCGGCTTGGCCTTGCGGGTTGCTGACCACGGGCGGATGGTTCGCCACCGTATTAGACAGGTCAAGGTATTTCGTGTTGATCATGACGCCGCCTCCTACGCTGCTTCGATTTTAGCCAGCCACGGACTGTGGCTGGACGACACCGCAGATACCCGACCGGTCAGAGGCGGCGCACGCGGCTGGCTCTGGTCGGTGTACGTAGAAGGAACGGCTGCCCGCGGTGCGTTGCACGCGTCGATCGAAATCGGTGAATAGCAAGCGCGCCAACGCAAATCGCGGTTGTTGGACACGGCAGCTGTGCTGACACACGTAGGATGATCGAGCTCGGAAACGGTTGCAATCCTCAGGGGGATCTCGTATG
Organism: Nocardia sp. CWNU-33; assembly: GCF_046764895.1. Taxonomy (NCBI): domain Bacteria; kingdom Bacillati; phylum Actinomycetota; class Actinomycetes; order Mycobacteriales; family Nocardiaceae; genus Nocardia; species Nocardia sp. CWNU-33. Next base: position 24,147 of record NZ_JBKOQN010000022.1, read on the forward strand.
GGTGACGACTCAGGGCATTTGGTCGAGTTCATTTGGTCGGTAAGTGACCTGCTGCGGGGTGACTTCAAGAGCGCTGACTACGGCCATGTCATCTTGCCGTTCACCGTCTTGCGCCGACTGGACTGTTTGTTGGATCAGACTCGGGGCCGTGTTCAAGAGTCCCTTGAGCAGCTCACCTACTCCGACGTGGATCGCGAAGAGCGCCTGACCGCGGCCTCCGGTCACGCCTTCTATAGCACCACCCCGATGTCTCTGCAGACCATCCTCGATTCCCCTAGAGATACGGCTCGACGCCTACGGGCTTATGTGCAGGGCTTCTCGTCGAACGTGCAGGAGGTCATGGAGCAGTTCGAGTTTGACCGGACCATCAGCCGCCTTGCCGAGGCTGGCGTGTTGTACCAAGTGCTCGGTAGGTTTGCTTCGTTAGACCTCGGGCCCACTAGAACCAATCGAGAGATGGATTCGGCCTTCGAAGAACTCATCCGGCGCTTCGCGGAACGCGGCTACGCAAATGTCGGCGAGTACTCCACTCCGCGCGATGTGGCCCGCGTGATGGTCGGCCTCATGGTCGCAGAAGATACAGGTCTGCCCGCTACTTCCGGCGTCGCTCGCACAGTCCTGGACCCGATTTGTGGAGCCGGTGGTCTGTTGAAGGAGACACAGGACTACATCAAGTCGCTCAACCCCCGGGCCAGTGTGGCGCTGTCCGGCCAAGAACTCAACCACGAAAGCTGGGCCATTTGTCGCTCGAGCATGATCATCGGCGGGCGTGACCCGCAGAACATCGCGCTCGGGAACGTTTTCAGCGATGACGGCCACGCAGGACAACGGTTCGACTACCTCCTGGCCGGTCCTCCCTTCGGGCTGTCGTGGGCCACTGTTAAGGACACCGTCTGGCGCGAGCAAATGGAGCACGGCTTTGCTGGACGATTCGGTGCAGGTCTACCCCGAACCAGCGACGGAGCCCTGCTCTATTTGCAGCACATGCTGGCGAAGATGAAGCCAGTGGATTCCTTCGGCAAGGGTGGAAGCCGCGTCGCTGTCCTGTTCAGCAGTTCGCCGATGTACGTCGGTGCTCCGGGGTCAGGGGAATCGGAGATCAGACGGTGGATCATTGAGAACGACTGGCTTGAGGGAGTGATTGCCCTCCCTGATCAACTCCTCCACAACACAGGCATGGGCACCTATGTGTGGGTGCTCACCAACCGGAAGCCTACGGATCGCCGGGGAAAGGTTCTTCTGCTCAACGCCCAAGACTCCTGGCAGAAGATGCGCCGGTCACTCGCTGGTAAGCGCAAGTACATCGGACCCGACCAGCTCACCGAGATCATCGGGCTCTATTCAGAGGCGCGGCCAGATGCGGCCGAGCCACTTGACGAGCGAGTACGTGTAGTTAGCAATAACCAGCTCGGACATAGACGGATCGTCGTAGAACGTCCCCTTCGTCTCCGCTACGAACTCTCCGAAGATGCCCACCGCCAGCTTGCTGAGTCGCGATCGATTCAGAGTAGGGAAAACGCTGAGGCGCTATTGGCGGCCATTCATCCGTTGGTCGGCTCCAAGTGGAGCACCGAATCGAAGGCGCTTGCTGCAATGCGACGTGCGGCGACCGACAGCAACCAAACCTGGCCCCGCGGGACCGCGTTCGAGACAGCGATACGCAAGGCCATCGGTGTTCGCGACACCAGCGGAGAGATTCAGCGTGTCCGGGGCGCACTCGCACCTGATCCAGATCTACGCATGATCGTGAACCTCGAACTAGACGAGGATCCGGAGGAGTATCTGCGTCGTAAGGTGCATCCGCGAGTCCACGACGCCTGGATCGACCACGACAGGACGACCGTGGGCTACGAGATCTCACCCACGCTCTTCTACGTGGCGGAGCTCAATGGCTCGTTCAAGTTGCTTCGACACTTCGTAACCCTCGTGACGGCAAAGGTCAACCAGCCGCGTGATGAGGCGGCCGAGAGCGGAACAGACCGCCCCAAGCACCTCAGAGCACAGGACTTGCATCAGGTGGATTCGGCAGTCGAACTACCCGAAGTCTCAACGGACGCACCACCGTTGACACCCTGCACAGGTGGTGCCTTAGTCGGGCGACCGGGAAATTGGCGGCTACTGCCCGCGACCTTCGGCGACGCAGTCACTTCACTCTTCGTGATGCACCCCCTTGAAGGCATCAGCGGACGGGCGCTGTGCGAGTGGTTGAACTCTCGCAAAGACAACGGCCGATTTCCCAACGCCCGAGATGTGCTCGACACGCATATCCCCGTCGAGCTTGTGACAGACGACGAGATAGACGATCTCCTCGATACCATACAAGCTGGTCGGCGCACCCTAAATACGACAATGTCAGGCATTCTACCCAACGTATTTACTGCCAGGGAGAAGGAAGTGGAGGAGGTACGCAACAGAATTAGATTCGCCGCCTACGAGGCGACTCTGGTCGGTGACCTGGTGCGGCCTCTCGACGATCCCATCTGGCGCGCTGAATGGAGCTACCCCTTTCATGTCGCGGCTCTCGCGCGTCGCTTTCGAATCAGTACCCATCCTGCCGAGCAGAAAGACGGGCTTCTCAAGCTAGGTGAAGGGCTCGCGAGGGCGCTGGGTATATTGGCGCTGAGTGAGATTTCTGCCAAGAATGGCTTTACAGAGAACCTCCGAAAGTCATTTCGTTCAGGAGCGACCTTCGGAACCTGGCTGACATTGTTAGGGCGATTGCCGACTGAGGTTGAGAATCCTCGAATCCGCCAACTTGTCGCACTCCAGGAACGCGATGGCGTATCCACACTCCTCGAAGGAATCAAGGAATTCAGAAATAACTCGCATCACTCACATGGAGTGCGTGCCAGTCACGAGATCACGCTAGAGGTGGAGAAGCTGGAACCGAAGATCGTTTCGGCTATCGACGCGGCCAGTTGGCTCTCAGGTGTCCATTGGGACTGGGTAGAGAGATGTGAATACCTCGAAGACTCCTCATTCAAGATCGTCGGTCTCCGCCTTCGCGGGAGTCACCCCAATTGGGAACCGTTCGAGCGAACCAGTAGTGATCCTCTGAAGCCCGGCCGAGTCTACGTAGAAAACACCCCAGCAAGCACTCCAGTCGATCTTTGGCCTTTCGCGGCAGTGAACTTGTGTGATACGTGTCGAACACACGAGCTTTTCCTGCTCAATAAAGTAAGAGGTGACCAACTAACTCTACGCAGCCTGGAAGAACATTCTATGGAGATCACTTACAACGGGGGCGAATAATAACTCTGAGAGCTCGCAGTCAATGCGGTCCGCTGTCTCGGATACGATGTAGAGACTCAGCCTCGACTTCATCTGGTGGGCCGTATCTGAAGTTGCTCGACGGTGGGCTTTGGCGAGGACCAGCTCGGCGGTTTTGGTCCAGACGAACGGCATGCCCTGGGGGTTCCGGCCGTTGATGAACGCGCGGATCTTGAGGGTAAGTCACGTGCTCTTCGCAAGCGGCGCGTCCGCTGCGGCGTCACACCGCAGGACGTGGCAATCACCACGGGACAGGCCCGTTCTGCCAGTCGGTGAGCGCAGGGTCGCCGCTTTCGAACTGCCCAGAACCGGTGTCGTCTTGCCAGAATGGGACCGAAAAACGCCCATGAACAGCCGCGTCGGCCTGAAGGTGGTCCGTGGATCCGTCACCACCGACGACCGCGACGAAGCAGGTCATATCGACGTCGAAACTCCCGTGAATCTCGAAGATATCGTCATGCCTGTCGTAGGTCAGGTTGTCGATCTCGATGAACATCCGCCCGGAGGGAGGACCGACAACAGGGGCGACGTAGTCGCGTTCTTCGAATTCGGAGGTGATGTCACTTTCCAGACCTTTTGCGATCGCTCCTCGAAGCGCATGGACAGGGATATGTAGTGCCTCGTCGAAATCCTGACCGAAGACATCTTCGAGAACCACTTTGGCTCGTCGTCCCGACTCTTCCAGCGTTATGAGGATTCTGCGGGGCCCGTCCGAGTAGGGGTCGTCGAGTTCATCGGTGGATGAGTACTGGGTGAGCGCTGCGGGGGCGAGCAAGCCGAGCCTGTGCACCACCAGGGGACCGAAATCGAGCAGCGCCTGCTTGGAGCCAGCATCGGACAGGTCAGCCATCGACACAGCGAGTACAGCCTTGGTGACAACGTTCGAGGAACGGAACGAACGAACGGCCTTCGCTACGACAGGGCACAACTTGCGCGCCTTCTCCAGCCTCGTCGTGACGAGTCCGGATTCCGCCAAGTTCATGTTGCTCTTGTCGGTGTTGCACGGTTTGCAGATGGGAGCCAGGTTGTACGACGCATGCAGTCTGAACCCCTTCCTGCGTGACGCGGGAACCACATGCTGTCGCAGCAGCTCGGCGAGAACTTCGGGGGTGAGGGTGCGCGGGATTATGTGGTCGATGTCGACCTGGGCGAAGTCCTGTGGAGCGCGGCACCAGTAGCAACGACCGCGCCATGCCTCTAGGAGAGCAAGACGAAGTATCGCGTTTCCGTCTGTATCACCAGGTACGTACTGGACCTTGTCACTCACCGCGACGAGGGTACCCACCAAAGTGGCGTCCAGTCGGGTGTACCGAGCCCGCCTACGATATGCATGACGGTGCGTACGTCTCCTGCGGTCGCGGCAGATTTGTCGAACTCATGGAGATCACCGGACCGATCCTGAATCGGCTGTATCCCGGTTGGGCGCAGGAGAACCCCGACTGCGACAACACCGTCGGCGACGACTACGAGCCGCATCGAGGAGCGCGCGACGCGGCACGCCGATTGATCGTTCGTCTCGATTACCAGGCTGAGCTGATCGAACGTCTCGGCGGGATGGACACGTCGCCGCAGATCAATGCTTCGATGCTGCATCCACTGATCTGGAAGGCCGCCACCGCGCAGTGGTCAACCGGTCATCGCCACGAAGCGGTGCTGGCCGCGGCCAAGGCGGTGAACTCGCTGCTGCAACAGAAGACCGGCCGCCGCGACGTCTCCGAGACCGACCTGGTCAAGCAGGCGTTCTCCGATAAGCCCCCCGAGCCGGGAAAGCCTCGGCTGCGCTACTCCAGCATCAGCAGCGACCAGACAGCCGAGTCGATGCGCCGAGGAGCGATGGACTTCGGAGCGGGTTGCTTCGGGGCGATCCGCAACCCGATCGGGCATCTGCCCAACGACGAGGTGGAGCTGGACGAGCAGTCCGCGTTGGAACGGCTGTGCGCACTGAGCCTGCTGGCACGCTGGATCGAGGAAGCCGACCTGGAAACTTCTGACTAACCACGAGAAGTCTCGCTGACGGGGCGGCAGCTTTAGGTTCTCGTCGATCAACTGCGGTGAGTTGGTCGCGCACTGCGCGTTCGGGTGACACGATCGGCCGCACAGTGCTCGTTCGAGGATGATGACTAGGGGTGATCGATGCCAGAAATCGAGTGGCAGCAGGAGATTCCGGACTTTCTTCAGTGCGATCCGGACGTTACCGGCCAGGACTTTCCATCCGCGCTGGCGGGTGAAGCGGTGACGGTACATGCACCCGGCGACCCGGCCCTCGCCGAAGGTGTGTATCTGACGCAACCGGCTCCGCTTCTCGGTCGAATCGACCATGACGACCCTGCAGCCTGGGGGCTCCTCAGAAGGGACGCGGTAGAGCCGAAGCTCTCTGCGGTCATCCGACGGATCGCGTTCACTGCCAATGTCCCGGACCCCGACATCGTCGGCAGGGAGATCGACGGATGGACGCGACGGCTGACCTCCTGGTTGGACATCCTGACCGGCCAGCACCTGACGGTTGTGGGACACAAACCCGCACGACAGTTCACCAACCGCACAGCCTTGTTCGAGCGACGTGGCGATGGCACGGTGACGCACCTGTTTACTCCCCGGGGCTTCAAGCCGATGTACAAGCTGACCGAGGGGCTGGCAACCAAGGAAATCCTTCGGAGCGCGTTCGAATTGGCTGGAACGGGAACAGAAGTCCCGTTCCCGTGGCTGCTGATCCGGGACGCCCGAGCATTGCATCGCGTGGCACACACGCGCCGTGCAGTGATGGAGTGCGGAAGCGCCGCAGAGATGGCGAATGTCTCTCTGTTGAAGGCCGGCGGCATCGCGATACCGCCTCTAGCGACGCTCGGCACGACCTTCAACCTGCTGAAGGACAAGCTCAACTACCCGCTCCCCACCGACTACAAGACCGCGTTCGTGGAAGTACGGAACCGTGAAGTGCACATGAATCCGGGCAGCGGATACGTCAGCGAGGCTGAATCGTCGCGGATTTTGGAGATCGCCAGCGCCCTCGTCGAGGACGCCTTCCCGCTCCCCAGCGGCCTCAAGAAACTGTGGTGAAGGCGAACTTTCATCCCCAGGTGCGGTCTGCCGGAACCCGCCGATCGTGCGCAGGTTGACCCACCGGACACCCGAAAGGGCGTGTCGAACGCCATCGAACAGTTCAGTGGCTCACGCCCGTGAGCTGGACACTGAACTGTTTGCTCTCGACACCCCGGATCGAAACATGTCACTGAACAGGACAGTGAATCGGCAACGCCGGATGCCACCGAAGTCGACGCACCAGCGTGGGCATTGGAGTGTCCTTTCATCGGTCCGGCCATGCCGGGTCAGGGGCTGTTGGGGGGTTTCGACCAGGCGCCAGACGTTGCCCCGGGGCATGCCGGTGATGGCGCCGGTGCCGATAGCGGGTGGCCGCGCCACTCGGGGTCGACATTGAATCCGATGCCGCCGACCAGCGGCACCACCGCGCGGGGCCAGCATTCAGGTCTTCCGAAGTAGACCGGTGACGCCGGCGAGGAGGATGGCGGTGAATACCCAGGACAGGATCCGCAGAATCGGCAGGCCCCAGCTGAGGACGAGCGAAGCCTCGGATTTCGTTGTCCAGTCCGCCTTCTGGTTGCCGAGGGCGGCATGGACCACGTTGGTCCGGGCGTAGGTCACCCGGTTCAAGCATGGGTAGCCGGGATACAGGTTGCAGGACACGTTGGCGGTGATCGGGCACGTGAGGTTGGGTTGGGCTGCGCTTACCTCCTGCGGCAACGTGCGATCGCGTCAGGCAACTGATCATGACCTCTTACCCGACGTTCGGACGCGACCTCTGAGCTGCTGCCCACAGGGTGTGCGAGGCCGGAGCTAACGCGCAGACCAACGCAGATCACACGCAGGCCGACACCCTTCAATCCAACCCTCGCCGGGCGTCCTAGTCACGGCCTGCCACACCGCGTTTGTCGCCAACGTTGCCTCTAGCGGTAGGTATCCCGTGTGAATCCCAAAACGTACGTCAGTGTCCCACGGCGGCATACGTCACGGCGGCGAGTGAAATCCTTCGAGTGCTCCATCACCAGCAGTAGCAGGGTCGCACTCCACGCCCCTGCCATCGTCAGCGTCGGCAGTTCAACTGATGTTGTGGGATCCTCACCCTTGCAACGCATCTCACGCAGAAGCGTTGCCTTCTTCCACACCCGGGTCGGATTCGGCGGGTTTCGGCGGTTGGTTGGGCTTGAGTCTACTGGTGCGCCGCTTCTTCGTGTCGCGGAAATGTTCCTGGCCGCGCTGGTCGATCACGATGCGGTCCATGAGTTTTCGGGTAAGGGCTTCAGAGCCGTCGTAGACGGCTTCGATGGCGCTTTCGCGGATAAGGTGCGAGAGGCTGGCGATGCTGCCTCCGGTTCGGTCGTGCAGGTAGCGCCAGTGGTAGCGCACGAGGCTCCCTGGTTGTGCGCGAACAGCAGCAGGCTGCTTTCCATGCGGGCGATGACTGTTCGCCACTCCTGGATGTGATCTTGAGTGCTGATGGCGAACGGGGCGATCTTGCACAGGTCGTTACGGCCCGCGGTCTGAGTAGCCCGCGCCTTGGCTTTGCCTTCGAGGAAGAGTCCGGACGCTTCGAGATCGACCCCGGTGTAGACGAATGTTGCGGCGGTGTGGTTGGCGAGGTACTTCAGATGGTCGTTGGCAACCTTGCCTTCCTTGGCCGATATATCCAGGGAGTGGGCGTCGTCGAGGATGATCAACTCGGTGCCGCATATGCGCATCGCTTTGAGGACCAGGTTGGTGATGTCGGTCTTGGTCGCGCTGATTCGGTAGGGCACCATCAAAAACTCGGCGATGGCGATGGATAGGTCTTTTGGTGTCGCGCTAGCGCCGATGCTGACGTAGACGATGGGTACATAGTCGCGGACAAATTCTTGACCTTCGTCGGTGACGCAGCGTTCGGGTTCGACTGCCCGCAGCCGGTTTTCGTATTCGGATGCGAACATCTTGACCAAGGTCGACTTGCCGAGTGTGGCCGGCCCGTCGATCACCTTGCCGCGACGCGCTCCGGCTGGCTGGTGCCGGTTTACATCCAAGCGACGTTGCAGCTCGTGGTGCAGCGTCTGGACGGTGGGTGTGCGAACGATGGCACCTGCACTGTGGCATGCGGTGCGGGCACGGTTGAATCGTGCTCGCGCGAAGTCGGACATTTCCTTGTACTCGGCATAGGTGGGCATGTCCGGTTCTTTTGGCGCCTTCGCCGAAAGATACTGTCGCCACTCTTCTTTGGTGCGCGGTTCGGCCAGTACCGGGTGCATCAATTCTCCTTGCCAGTCCAGGGCTCCCACGCGGGAGCGGGTTCGACATCGGGAAGGTCGAGATCATCGAGATCGATCTCGTCGATTTCTGCGGCGCTGATGCGCGTGGCCGCCGGAGATGGCACGGCCCGCAGTTCGGGCACACGATCCTCATCTGGAGTGCCGGTGGCCGCGACGACTGCACGGTGGTGATCGCGGGATGCGGCGCGGGCGCGGTCCGCGTCGCGGGCTGCGCGGCGGCGGTCCTTGGATGTCCACGATTCTGGAGCGTCCATGCGGTTCTGCAGCTCGATCAACGCGGCGGCAACCTCATGCTCCTTCGCTTTACGCTGTCCGCGGTTGGTGACAAGGTTGACGGCTTCACGCAGGGTGTTGTCGGTGAACGCCCCAGAACGAGAGTATTCACGCGTTCGCCGCGCAGGCTATCCGGACAAGAATCAACGGCGTCCTGCCGTTGTGGTCGGTGACAGGTGCTTCTCGGCGTCGACCAGGAGTGCCGACGGCGTGGTGGATAATGCCTCGGCAAGATCCCACAACCGGTCGATCTGGACGCTGCTGGTTCCAAGCTCTATGCGAGCGAGAGCAGGTTGCGATACGCCGGAGACCCTGGCCAGATCGTCTCGGGTCATCCCAGCCGACTCACGGGCGCGACGAACGGCGGCGCCGACCGCGTCCCGCCTCATCTTGCGCACCCTCCTCTGTTGTGGAGACAGCGAGGCTTCCGGCACCGGCATGGCCGCATCATCGCACGCCTCACCTGACCAGTCCCATGAGCTCGCTGAGCAGCACGACGCACGTACGGTAGCGCGAATATATCGCATGCGATACAAAGACCACGTTAAAGTGTACATTTTCCGAGAGGGCACGGAGTGTCATCTTTCGGGCAGGCGCCACGTAGGAGGCACGGCGTGCAGGACAAAGCAGAACCGAGCGCAGCCCTCGTCGCCTGTGGCAGTGCTACCGACAGAAAGAAAGCCACAGCAGCACTGTGGGATCCCTCCCTGATCGCCGAGGCGGTCTGGCGGCAGATCGGAGTCGATCCGTCCACGCTCAGCTCGGACATCGGCGGCATCGACCGGATTGACGGGTTCAAACGATGCGGCGGTCACGACCATCCGCGGATCTACTCGGTCGATGTGTGGTCACAGGTCTACACAGTCGAGGACTTCATACACAAGGAGGCCGGAGCCGAGTTTGTCCCGGTCACGATCGCGGGCCGCCACGGCCTGTGGTACCGCCCGGCCTCCGACAGGATCGGCGACCACTGCAACCTGATCTTCGCCTCTACCCTGGGCTCGTTCAGCATTGAGGTGCTGCGATTGGAGCCACGAATCAGTGTCACCCCAGGCGACCGCGCTATCGAGGTCGCGAGCGTCGTGGTTCCGCTGTTGCCGCGTTGAGTGTCGAGAGACGAGTAACTAGCCCGATCTTGGTGGTGGATCAGCGCCGAATATCGGTGCGCGCGCACTGATACCCTTTTCCCACCGAAGCCGGGTCAGCCATGCCCGGCGGTCGAGACCGGAGGGGGTATGCGGTCATGGCGCTACCGGACAAGGGGCAGAAGAACGCCCAAGCTGCCTACGATGCGGCCGCGACTGGCACATTCGAGATGCCATCAGAAGGCGCAACACGGCTCGCATCCTCCTGTGACAGGCTGGCGGCAGGATTGCAAGACGAGATCATGGCTGCCTCGCTCCTCACCAATGTGACGGGTTTTCCTGATCTTCCCTCAGGACATGCTCTGGCCCAGGGGTTCAGTGCCAAAGGGCGCGAGTACATCGAGACGTTGACCGCTCTCCAGGAGACAGTCTTGCGGTACAAAGCTGCCTACTTGGCAGCCGGGAAACAATTCGAAGAAGCCGACGCCGCGAACCGAGCAGCGATCAAAGTCGCGGCCGACCAAATCGAGGATCCCTCATGACGGCAGTAAAAGCGTTGCGACACAAAGGGTTTCTCCGTTCTTCGGCGGTCTCGATTCTCGTGTCGGGCGCGTTGATGGCAGCTGGATGCACCTCGTCAGATGTTGGAAACCCGGTGGCCACTTCCCCTGCCGCGTCGGCATCGGGATCAGGCTCGACTGCGGCGAGCACGGTCGGCCGGCCACCGCTTCCGACGTTGACCGCGCCCGAACTGCAGCCGCCGAAGCAGCAGAACCAGAACCGCCCGGACGTCGCTTTCGACCCCTGTACCTGGATCGATGACGACACGATCAACCATCTCGGATATGACCCGCGTTCACGCAAGAGGTCGACCGACATCCACGCCGAGTACACGTTCCTGGGCTGCGAGTTCAAGTCCGCGGACAAGGTGTACAGCCTGGGCATCCTGTCGGGCAACCGAACCTTGAATGAGGGCCGTGCGAAGTTCACTGCAGACGGCGCTCAGATCGAGGACACGACCATCGATGGTCACGCTGCGTTGATCGTGCGGCCGCAGGCGCCTCGCACCGCTTGCGATGTTGTGCTGCAGACCAAGGTGGGTTACGTCGACTTCGATCGGGTCATCGCCTCATACTTGATCGACGGACCGACACCCGAAAGATGTTCGGGAATGGTCGATTTGGTGCGCGGGATCATTCCGCGTATCGGGGACATCTGAATCGGGAGGACGTCGTGGGTAGACGGACGAGCAAAGAGATCGCTGACGATATTCGACAGCACCAGAGCCAGCTCGCTCATGTGAGCGGGTTCGGGTCCTCTGGTGTCGATCCGGCTTATGTTCCCGATCGCGAGTCGTTCGACGGCTACAGGCATCAGCAGATCTGGGATCTGGTGCACGAGAAGTTGGATCCCGGTGCGATGGCACAGATCGCAAGCGAGTGGAGCAAGCGGGCCGACAAGCTTCACGAACTGTTCGACACATTCTCTCGGGAGGTGAAGAGCGAATTCGCTTCCTGGTCGGGCGCATTCGCCTCGACTGCCCAGCAGGCGACCGACGCGTTCGTGAGCGCGGGAGGAGACCAGCACGACACCGCCCTGACGGTTCAGCGCCTGATGGACCTGAATTCCAGCGCCGCGCAAACGGTCAAAGTTGCGATCCCGCCTCCGCCCCCGCCATATCAGGAGGATTCCGATCCGGCAAAGGAGGCCGCGGATGGAGCAGACCGGCGGACGGCGTACAACCTTGCAGCAGCTGATGCTGAGGCGACCGCGCAGGACACGATGAACTTCGTGTATAATCCAACCCTGCCCGCGTCAGGTGACAGTGTTCCCCGGTTCGTTCCGCTGCCGCCTGGCCCCGGTGTGGTCAGCCCTGGCGATGACAATCAGCAGTCGGGTAGTAATCCCCGTCCGGTCGACGGTGACGCTAGTCCCGGCGAGCCCGGCAAAGACGAAACCGATGACGGGAAGCCAGTTGAGCACCCTGGTGGCGAAAATTCGCAACCAGACAGCCCATCGACGCCTACACAGACGAAGTCGTCGTCGCTGGATGACCCCACCGCAGCGAAACCGTCGTCGACCTCGAACACATCGACGCTTCCTGCGGGCATCAACCCTACGAACACAACGCAGGCATCACCGTCGAGCACAATGCCTTTCACCCCCGGATCACACAGCTCCGGCTTACCGGGCTCACCTCGGGGCACCAGTAACGCCCCAGGAGCTCCCGGCAGCGGTGCAGGCGGACCGGGGATCACGGTTCCTGGGCAACCGCAGTCACCTACCGGCACCAACCCAACCAACCCCACCAGTGCCCGCCCGACGACAAGCAGCTCGTCTGCGCCGATGGGCGGGATGCCGGGGGCCGGGCGTGGGCAAGGTTCAGATTCCGACCGCGGCAAGGGCAGCCCCGATTATTTGCGGCGCAAGTACAAGGAGCTCGACCAGGTCGATCCGGTATTGCCCGCTGTGATCGGTTGGAACGCAACCGATGACGAGCCACTCCCACCGAGAAAGACCGAGAATAGGCCGCGAGGGGACGAGTAGTGCGGTGGGTATTCACCCCGGACGAATTCACTCACGTCTGGGCGGTCGAGGCCAGGCGCGATCGCCGTCCCTATCCGATCAACCTCGGCCCTCGAGGCACGGTTGGTACCGAAAGCGCAAGGGCCGCATTGAAACTTGCCGAGCGGTTCTCGCCCAACAGCGACCCGGACCTGACCGGGACATTAACGTTTCTTGCCCGTACCGATGTCACGACCATCGCCATGTTCGGTGACCGCTTCGCAGACGGCGAGCGCCTACCCAACCCGATCCTGGCTCTCGGGGCAGCCTTCTCCGACTGGGGCGCGGCCGTCCTCGCGACCGTCGACGCGGTAACAGTAGTGTCCTGTCACGCCCGTAACGTCGCCAAACACCTGCTCACCGCGATCGGCTCGGCACCCGTAGGTACCTTTGACGCGATGTGCGAGCCGCGGCAGACAGTGTTGTTCCCGGATCCCGGGCAGTGGCAGGAAACTGAGAATAGCCGCAGCGCCAAACGGTTTCGGCAAGTGCTACGCCGCCCCATCGACGCCCGCGGCTACCTCACCATCACGGTGAACCCAGAAGACCCCATGTCACCGCCACCACAACACCGCACATGGCTCGACTTCACCAACGACGGCCGCTATCTGCTCACCATCGGTCACAACATGACCCTCACCCCCATCGGCGACAGTGAGCTCGCCCAACAGATCACCCATCTCGCTCAAATCCGCTGACCAGCTCCAACAGCCTTACCTCTCCATCACGGATATCAATCTCGGTCCGACGCTGTCACAGCAGCACAGGGCGAGTCTGGCGAGAGATCACACGCAAATACGACTACCAGGGCGGAGAGCTGGGCAAATCCACGAGAGAGGGGAAATGCTCAGGGCCGACTTCGACGTGCTTCGCTGGTTCGTGGAATTGGGTAGGCAGATCGCGCGTCGGCGCGAGATCGACTGCCCGGGACGACGTCTTCTCCGGTTGGGGTGCAGCCTGTATGAGATAGGTTCCGGTAGACACGTCGATGGCGTTACCGGGCGGTCGACCGGACCCGGCGCGGTGCAACCGGCTCCGGTCCTATTCCGTCGTTTCTCCCCGTTCCCGCGCGATGCGCTTTAAATCATGACTTCCCTACGCCTGCCAGACCTTCACCTGCTCCTCCGACGCCCCCTGCTGGAAAGTGATCATGATTGGCATGCCGTTGACATCATTCACAGGTGAGCCGCTCGATATCGGCAATGGCAAAGCCCGCATGTGGGACGACCGACGTTCGCTAGTCGACGGGCGTTGTCAACTCCCCTGGTCGAGGGCGCTGAGCCAGTCGTTGGTTACCACCTGTAGCCGGACCGTGTGTTGGAAATCGATCAGCCGCAGGGTTGTTTGCGGACCGGTCCAGCGGATTTCGGAAACCCTGTCGTCGAGGCGATCGGTCGGTTCGCCGATAGATCCGGTCAAAACGTCCGTCATCCGGGCATAAGCCGCCAATGTGCTGACGCGGCCGTCCGGCGTATCAGCCGCCTGGGTGCTGACGGTGACTTCTACGCGTACCGCGTCGCCATCGAAGCCGATGATGTCGACGGTATCCGCGCCGAGACCGGCGCCGAACTGAACCCAGTCCGCCGAGTGGATCTGGGGTTCGCGCCAACCGAATACGATCGCCAAGCGCAGCAGATCGTCCATCCGCCATGACCAGACCAGAGTGCGCAGTTTCTCGGCGAGATCGGCGATCTCGTTGTTGGACAACGCCTGCCATCCGATTGGTCGCGGCGTGGGCTGCGCGACGGATATGTGGCTGGCGACTAAGGGGGGGGTCGACGCAGGTCGGCCTGCGTGGCGTGTCGACAGCAATTCGGTGGCCGCCGCGTAGTCGAATGTCACATCGTCTTCGGAAGTGATGCGGTCTTGCGGTGCTTCGGCTGGCGGTGTAATGGCGAATGTGAGGGTCGCATCCCACATTTGCGTGCTGGTTTCTTCTAGATTTTTGCGTGCGCGCTCCAGCGAGGCAGCGCTGGGCGTTGCGTCGCTGACCGCCGCGTCCGCTGACAGATGCCGACCGATGACAGTCAGTCCTGCCGCGCGGCAGCCGACTTCGACGAGCCCGATCGATGTCGCGATGTCGAAATAGGGGAGGGCATCAATGGTGATGGACCATTCATCAGCGCCGGTGCGCAGCAGCGTGATAGTGGATGCGCGAATTGACGGGTATCGCGGGTGGTTTCGGATTCGGAACCCCAATTCGCTACCTACTGCATCGTCCGCAGCACCCGATGGGGCAAGACCGATGATCGCTCGAAGTTCCTCGAGTTGGACTTGATCGAGCCGACCACTTGTGACCAGGCGAAACCGCCGAATCAGTTTCATTCGAGGCCTCCGGATGTTGCCTTCACGACTGCACTACGAGGCGCTCGGGCGTGGCTTTGCTGTCCAGCCACGCAGCTGCGATCTTTCTCGCAACGGCCCGATAGAGCATATCGTCGGCTCCGTTCTCCGATGCGATTACCTCTGTGGCCTTGTTCAGGACCAAAGTGTACTGACTGCCCTGTATATCCGTGTACCGGTAGCGAACACGCTCCTCGTCCTCGTCAACTTTCTCGATTTCTGCGTATAGTGCCAATGTCACGCCCTTCTTGTCCCGAAAGCTCACACAACGACCGATCAAACCTGACGTGCCAGCCCGAGCAGTGGCAGGTGAAGGTCGCGTTCGTCCGCGTTCTTGTTCCATGCGGTGTAGGTCAAGGACCTCGGGTCGGTGATTCGGAATGCGTCACGGAGTCCAGTCACCACCATTGCCGCCAACTGGCGGTATATGGCTGAATTGACAGGCCATGGCAGTTCGATCCACCAGTAGGGGCCGTGGTCGGCATCGGGTTCCTGCCAGCCTGTCTCGGCGATCAGGCGATGTCCCGTTTCATCAGGCCGTGCGGTGGGTTCGAGGGACTCATCGCCCACCAATTCGGCCAGTAGCTCGCTGTCGGTCTGCGCGAACTGCGCGAACCGTTGGTGGCCTGGGGGGAGCCCCGCTTCTACGATCTTTACAATCGCGCCTGCGGGCAGTACAGCTAACTGCTCGGCCAGTCGCTCGGTGAATTCCGCCCAACCCGTCATACCAGGCCCTGCCGTTCGAATTCGATGGATCTATCGAGAGCGGCCAGCGAGGCGTTCGTCTGATACGTCAGTTGGACAGTATGCGCGAGATTCTTCAGGCGCAATGTTGTTTCCGGGAAAGCCCAACGGATTTGAGCGACATCCCCCGGTATGCGGGCGGTTGGTTCGCCGAAGGCGCCGGTTATGGTGTCGGCCATACTGACGAACGCGTCACGCACCAATGCTCGGCCGGCCGCGTCCTCGCTTGCGGAGTCGGTCACCATCAACTTGATGGACTCGACTACCCCGTCGCGACCTTCTACCGCACCGCTGCTCAGCCCGAAACCGCAGTCGAGCATGACCCAATCCGGGCGAGTCACCAATACCTGCCAGCCGAACCTTGCCGCTATCGCGGGCACATCTTGCAACTGCCACGACCAGTCCAACGACCGCAAGCCGGTAGTCAATTCGACTATCTCGTCATCGGTCAGCGCACGCCATCCCGTCATGGATTCACCTTATTCCTATCGCCGGACTTCGTTTGGTTCCGTTCTCGGCGGAACCGTCATCACGATGCGACTCTGCACATGCCCCCCGCTCAGGGACGCGCTCTGCCTAGTCGCTCCACGGCGCGAGCTTGTTCGCGTGCGCGTTCCTCGCGCACCATCTCTACGCGTCGTTGAGCCTCTTGTCGGTCGTCTTCGCGCTCGCGCGCACTCACGGACTCCGACGCTGTCCGGCCTTGGCTGGCGCTGACCAGTAGATCGACTTCGACCGTTTGGACGGGTGTCCCGCGCTCGATGGCCTTGATGACGTCCGCATTACGGCGCGCCATGGAGTCGTAGGGGACTCGCACGGGTGGTTGCCCAGGCGGCTCGTAGGTGAAAGTCCGCGATTGAGGATCGAAACCGGTTGGTTCGAGTTCGAGGCAGAGCGCGTACGTCCGGAGATCCATTGTTCGCACCTGCTCACGACTCAATTGCAAAACTTGGCTGTCGCCGACCGTGCGATTATGTTCTTGCCGAACTATTTCTCGTGCAAATTCTTCGCGTGCCAGCTCCAAGTTACGTGCCCGCACTGCCTCGATCGATTCGGTGACCTGCCGGGCATGGCCGGGGTCCAGCCCCAATCCATCGAGCGCGCGAGCTTCATTTTCTCGTTCAACCTTGATCGCGTCTTGCACAAGATCGTGGTTCGCCCGGACCATGGCCAGGTCTGGTTCCTTGCCTTGCGTGAAGGCCTTATCCATCTCGCGAACCTGCTCGAGTACATGGGCGATGAACCGTGAGCGCTCTTTCATCTGCGGATCCCGGTATTCCAAAACCCTGGCCTGCGCATCTTTGACTATCTCTCGGTTGGCAGCTTCGATATTTGCTATTACCGGTATATCTCGCGCTACGATATCCAGTTCCAGGATTTTCTCGATTACTGCAGAATCGGAGCCGAGGTCCAGACGCTGGACGAGCTCCAAGCTGCGCGCAAGTTCCAGTTCCTGCATCCGAATCAAACGCGCTTTCGCGGCCGCGACCAGCTGGCTTCTTTCCTCGAGTGATAGCCCTCTTTCTACTGCTTGATTGATGGTCTCCAACGACTCGCGCATCTGAAAATGTTGCATTGCCGCTAGGGAATCTGACATGCGGTTGTCACGCGCTAGTTCTGTAACTAGGTCGACAACCTCCCGTTCACGCGGAGACAAGCCCTCAAGTATGCGTGCGTTCCCGAGGGCATGTTCTCGAACCAGCTCGCGTTCCACTTCAACTACCAGCTGAGGCAGACGAACAGGAGGTCGTTCGATGCCACCAAGGATCAGCACAGGAACCGGCTCGCCATAACGTTCTTGGCTGTATTTGGTTACCGATACATTGCCGTTGATATCGACGTGAACTTTGTGGTTCTCGATTACCAGGGTGCCGTCTCGGTGCGCCTGAATTAATTCGTCCCGGGCTTTTACATACGCAATGCCCTCAGGGCTGTTCGGATCGAGACCGCGAGCCTTCATCTGTGCGGGGGTCTCGTTGAAAATGGTAATGAGATTCCGGTCGATAGCCAAGGTTCTCGACGTATGCTCAGGAGACATCTGCTGCGCGCGGCCATGTTCGGTATTTGCGGAACCGAGTTCGGAGCCGACGCCCTTGTGCTCGCCATTGATGAGCTTGGTTGGTGTTGCGTCGGTCTTGGGTACGAGCAAGAGCCTGTCGGCCATATCCCTGCCATCGGCAGCGCCCTCGAAAGGAGTTAGCTGCACCCCGTCCGGAAATATCTCTTTGTCGTGAAAATATGCGTCACCACCCAGGTCGCCCATCCCCTTCGAGGTGTTCACCATTTCAACGCCCTGGGCATTCCAAATCCTGGCGTTGTTCTCGAGATCCCTCACATCCGTCAACCGCTCCAGCTTTTCCGTTGGGCTGAGGTTCGGATGTTCGCGAATCTGTTTTTCCAGCTTTTCTATCACACCATTGCCGAGTTCGCTGTCCTTGAGTTGACGAACCTCTGATATTCCGAAATCCTTGAACTTCGGGATGAGCCTGGCGAGTTCTTGCGCAGCCGGATCGCGGGCGGCCTGCTGTTTCAGGCGCTCGGCGGACTCCAGCTGAATCTTTTTTGCAATCTCTTCGTCTTTTACCTTGTAGGACTCTTTGGGGCCTTCCGGGATTGCGGGAAAGACGATCTTCTTATCGTTTTCTAGGTCGGGATTTCTGGCAAACCCTTGTTCGTCGTGCCGATTATAGTTCTTGTCGCGGAAGACGCCCGGCGGATCACTGAAGTCGTGCAACCTGCCTTTTTCGCGATCGCGCCAGGAATTGAGAGGGTCTCCCGGCATACGCAGGCACCCATCGTCTCCGCGATACATGCCCGCCGGTGGCGTTAGATTGTCCCGCTCGGGTATTGCCGGGTCGGGGCGGTTGTTGGTTTCTCCTGGAATCTGGTACGGACTGTTGGGTTCGTGTCCGCCCGGCGGCTGCATTTCGCTGCCGCTTTGGCCTGGCACCGGACGTCGACCGTCAAGATGTGAGTCGGACTCGGCATGACTGCGGTCGTTTTCGTGGACTGGTCCGTCCCATGTGTAATCCTCGGGACTGGATGCAAGGCGTCCTCGCTCCCAATTGGCGACCTCGTTCGCGGCCCTGTGCGAGTCTGCATAGCTGGCACCAGGATTTTCCACCGAGTGCAGGTGTTCGACTAGTTCGTGCTCCAACAGGAGAAGATCAGAGTCGGTGAACCTACCGGACCGAAGTCGGATCCACGCCTCCGCAATATCTGGGTTGGCCTCGAAACGTGCATTGATGAGGCCGCCGTCGGTTGCACGCAGCGGATGCTCTTGGTGGAAAAGGTAATCCTTGACCGCTTCGACCATCGAGGGGGTATATCTCGATCCGTCAGGGCGGCGGGCACTTTCGAGGCTCGAGACGATCCGGCCCACATCGTCCGCGTTGCGGATGGCGTTATATGCGTCGACAGCCCACTGTTGTGCTCGGCGGAGGTCCGCCGCAGTCTCGCGGGCAGCATTCGAGAGATCCGCTCCGTCGTCTCCGTGGTGTTGGATGCGCGGATCCTGTTGTGGTCCGGGCTGATCCGGCATCGGTGCTCTGCCTTGATGCTGCGGATCATTTGGGGCGTGTGCGTGCGGACCGCGCTGCTGCGGTACGCGCGAATCCGGGTGCGGCGATGGTTGGTCCGCGGGACCGACATGCCGTGGGGGTGTCGGCTGGACCGGTGTGTAGGACTCGGGCGCTAGCGGGGGCGTCGGGCTATGAGGATGTTCGGTCGGTGGCGCCGCAGTGTGGGGATGCTCCTGCGGTATGGCCTGATGCGGGCCGCGTTCCGGTAGATGCTGGTGCGGTATCGACGGCGTGCGGGGCGCAGGCGCGACGGCCGATGAATGATCCGGCGACACAGACTGTCGCGGCTGCGCCAGGTCAGGCGTTGTCGGAGGATGCGATGTCGTCGACTCGTGCGTCGGTGCGTGAGCTGTCGGCGGCAGGGATTCCGGCGCCCGCGACGACCTCCACGGCTCGTGCGGCGCCAAAGGCTGGGACTCCGGGGCAGCATCGTGGGGGTGCAGTTGCTGCTGGGCGTCGAGCCAGTTGCGCACCTGGATGTCGTGTGGGCTCTCGCCCGGTGGGTGGGCGCGGGCAGCAGCGATTTCTTGCGAGGTGGGTTGGTAGCGGCCGATGTGAGGGTTGTATTCGCCGCCATAGAACGGGTCTATGGCGATGAGGCGGCCGTCGTCGAATCTCGCGACGTATTTGTGGACTGCTGGGTCGAAGCCCTGACGGTGCGGTGGCGGCTCCAGAGACGGGGCTCGAGTGGGTGTCGGCGCGTGCTCTGTTGCGAGAGGACCATTTTCGGAGTGCTCGGAGCGAGCATCGGGCCGCGTGTGAGACGGGTCGGCATCAGCTTCTGTCGCCGAATCCAGGCGCCGAGATGGGTTATTGACCGGTTCGAGGACCGGTGTCTCGCGGCGCTCGCCGCCGCCGTCGGCTAGGAGGCGATTACCCCGTTCTGGGGCCACGCTTTCTCGCGTTTGGCCCGGAGCATGATCTGTCCCGCCGCGGACCGGAAAATCACGTCCTCCGGTTGGTCCGTGCGGGCGGTGTTGTTCGTCGTGTCGATCGTCAGCACTCGATCGAGGTTGTCCCTCGTCTCCCCGAACCGGTATTCCACCTCGTTCGGGTCGGTCCTGATTCGGTTGTAGTAGATCAGTAACGCCATCGTGTCGTCCCCATAGTGTGTCGTAGCGTTCGCCGCTGCGCGGTGCCGCAACTTGTGCCCAGTTGTGGTCGACGTTGGCATGTGCGTGTGCCTCTTGATAGAGCGCCCCTGGGTTGTCGCGATAGTAGTTCGACTTCGCCAATTCATGCTCGAGCAGCACGATATCGGCAGGGTCCGGTCTACCGGATCGCAATCGTATCCATGCTTCGGCGATATCGGGGTCCGCGTCATAGCGTCGGTGTGCGACGCTTCCGTCGTAGTCCTGGATTGGATGTTCTTCGCGGAACAGGTGGTTCTTGATCTGCTGGACATCGTCGTGTGTGAAGTGCGCCCCGTTGTCACGCGGATGGTCGGCGAGAACACTGGCAATGTCGGCGATATCACGGTCGTCGCCTCGGAAATGGTCGTAGGCGTTATCGGCCCATTCGAACGCCGCGAAGTCGTCGCGTGGCCGGACCGCCCCACCCGAATAGGACACGCCCGGTTCGTCTGGTGTGGCGGCCTCACGCAGCGCGTGATCAGTCGAATCCGGGTGTGGCGAGTCGGAACGGCGCTCACCTGATGTCGAAGAACCTCCACGGATGTCACCACTCGAAGGCAGGTGCGCAACGACCTGCGGCGCGTGGTCGCCCGTGCCCCCTGTCGAGGTGCCGCGAACTCCTGGCTGAAGTGGGTGACGCTCTGTACCGTCGGGCCGGTCCGACGGATCGGCGGCTCGTCGATGTGGGCCACCATCGGGATCGTCGCCAGGTGCACGGTGGCTGCGGGGCTCTGTATTGCGGTCCGCGCCAGGTGTATTGAGATCGGCGGTGGGCGCACGGTTCGTAACAGATTCCGGGGAGCGGGGCGCGATGCGTTGTCCCGTGTCCGCGCTGGGCGAATGCTCCGATTTTGCGGTCTCCCGAGGCGGCGACGCGGTGTCACGTGGACCTGGCGGGTGGCTATCGGGTCCGCTGGCTGCTGGGGTCGGGTGTGGTGACCGGTCACCGGTCCCATTGGTGGGTGTGCGGTCAGTGGGCTGGTGCGTTCCAGAGTCGAGACGCGGTGTATTGCCGGTGGCTTCACGCGCTGGGGGTGTTGCCGTCGTCCGCTCCGGGGTGTCGACGCTGCCGGGTGAACGAGGGGTTTCGGTGGGGCGCTGCGCGGTCGTGCCGCGATCGGTAGGGGCAGGCGTCTCTGATCGGGGTGCGCCCTCTGGACGCTGGGGGATGTCTGTGGAGGTCCGAGCCGTATTTGCTGGCATGGGACGGTCGCCGCCGGGGATGGCCGCGTTGGACGCAGGTGTCGCTGGTCCTTGCACGTTTTGTCGGTCCGGCGTGGGTGTTGTAGTAGCCGCGGACGGTGCCTGACCTACAGGGGCGCGGTCGGGTGTCGATTGCCCTCCGGTGTTGCCAGCAGGCGGAGCAGATGAGTCAGAGGAATTGGAACGGGTATCGACGGAATGGCCGGTGCTTCCGGAATTGGGTTGGGGCGCAGTCGGATTGTCATGGCTGGCCGCCGAAGCGGAAGTCTGACCTGGGGTGTCCGGGACTCCTGTTGTGGTCGCGGCAGCCGACGAGGCGCTCGCCTCTGGGTGTGTTGTGCTGGACGAGGGCGCTGTGTCGGTGTGGGTTTGGTTCGCCGGTGTGGATGCGGGGGCTGTTGAGGGTTGTTCGCTGCCAGCTGTGATGGGGGATTCACGGGGGGACTCGATGTGGGTGCCGCCCGATGGTCCGGTCTCGGCATGCGTAGGGAGAACCTCATGTGGTTTGGCGCGACCGAATCCGGCACCTGCGCCGTCGGCAACGGTGCTGAAATCGATATCCCCTCCGGACGCTGCGGCAGCGGTGTTGCCGGCGATGTTGCCGGGGACTGCACCCACTGCGCGGGTCAGCACTCCGCTCAGCGAATTCGATCCGAGGTCGGTGCCTAACGTGCTGGCCAGACTCTCGCCCGACTTCGCCGCGATCGGCCCCGCCACCGCGCCAGCAACTGCCCCTGCGCCAGCGGACCTGCCAACTGAGCCCAAGTCGAGGCCCTCGCGATTACCTTCGGCGATCTGGACACCCTGGGCGGCCAGATCCGTCCCTGCGCCGAAAGCCGAGCCGAAAGCCGAGCCGCCGAGAGCTTGCGTACCAACTTTTACGGCCAGTTCCGACGCCGCATTCGCGCCCAACCGGCTGGCTGCTTCCAGACCGACCCGCTCGGCGAGAAACATCGCACCCTTGACAGCGAGCTTGTTGAGCAGCTCCTGCACGGTCTTTCGGATGAGGAGCTTGACGGCGGCAGCAGCAGCGACGTCGATCAGCTCACCGATACCGGGTACGAACGCTATCGCCACCATCGCGGCCAACGAGAAATAGATCGACAGCTTGGTGTATTCGATATCGGTGGCGCCGTGTTCGAGTTGTTGAGCGAAGCTGTCGCAGGCGTTGATGAGGGCCTGCAGATCGCTGCCGTCCCCGCCGGCGACATCCTGCCAGTACGTGGACATCGCATCGTGGATCTTGCCGTCGATGGCGGACAAGGCCGTGTTCATCGCTTGATCCGCGGGACGCTCCAGTTCCCGCAGGGCATTGGCCATATTCGACCAGTGTTCGGCTGTTCGGCGCATGGCGTCTTCGTCGCCCTCGGGCCAATGACCGATAAGGAAGTCCTCGAGCCATCCCAGAGGGCCCGGAAGCTGCGGGAACCACAGAGTCATGGATGTCTGTCCCTACAGCGGCGGGTACTGGTCGGCGTTATGTTGATCTTGGGTTTGGAGCCCGTTGGCGGCGGTGGTGATGTGATCACCGGTTGTCTTCAGCTTCTTCGCCAGGTTCGCCAGCGCGGCAAGGCATTCCCCGACGCTGCCCTGGCCGTCCCCTTGGGGATAGTTCTGCTCGAACTGCTGTCCTGGCTTGTCCTCACCCCAGCAGCGCCCCTCGGACTGAATACCCTGCCGAAGCTGCTCCAAGGCCGAATTCACATCATCACCCAGCTGCTCGAACTGCGGTGTTACTGCGCGCAGTCGGTCCGGATCAGCCCACAGCTCAGCCATGTTCGCACTCCCACATCAGGTTTCGGACAGTCTTCGACTTCGACGCTGCGGCAGCGCCTTTGGTTCCACGATCTTTTCAGCTCAACGTGATTGCTCGTGTGCTGTGAGAGTTGCGCGGGACAGCATCGCCTGTAAATCCCGCAAACTCGTTGCGCCCGGCACCATTTCGTTGAGATCTGCCATCCCGTCGATGACCGACGTGATGGGCGCCAGCACCGCCGCACGGGCCGTGGCCGCCGCCTCGACTGCACCACGGATGGCGGTATTGAGGTCTCGTGTCAATTGCTGCGGTGTGCTTCGACGGTAGGCGTCATCGGCGATGGCTATCTCCGTCACCACCCCGGACGCATTCACAGTCACCCGCGCGAGGTTGTTCGGTGTCGTCGCATGCACCTTCATCGCGGCCAGCTTGTGCTGGATCTCGCCCAATTCATCGATCTCACGGTCGAACTCGTTCTGGATCGCATCCAATGCCGAGCGCAGCCCAGCGTTGGCCGACCGAATCTGGTCCCGCTGGCTCAGCTCCACTGCTGCCCCTATCTCTCGTTTGAACCAAGATGAACACACTTGGAGGTTCCGGCCAGATCAACTCGCAACTTCATCTCCCGAAACCACACACCTTGTCGCACAGTTGAAGACCGCCGCCCACTTAGAGATCGCTAGGAGACTAGCCAGGTCTTCGGTGGGCCATAGCCTTCCTCATCCTCATCGGTCCAATCAGTCGGCAGCACGTAGTTGTCCCTGCTGTTCTTGTGACCGGTCGCGGCGCTAGCCCGGTCTGCGGCTTCGCGTAACAGTCGATCGCGCTCGGCACGGGCCTCGTCAGCCGCTCTTTCTTCCGGGGTCTCCTGGTGCTGTTGTTCGCGCGTGATCAGCTCTTGTCTGACGTCGTCGAAGGCTTCGGCACCGCCGCGAGCTGTCCGGGCGTCAGCGTCTAGAAAACGGTTGAGAACAGTGCGCGAAGCTGTCGTGTATTCGGCGATGATTCGGTCCATCTCGGCCGAGTAGTTCATCGCGTACCGCCCATCTCGATCTCGATCCTCACGCCGTCGTCTCGTGGGGCGGGCGCGGTCACAGGCTCGGGTAGCGACGCCGGGACGGTAGGCGCTTCACTATCCGAAGCCACTACCTGCGGTCCACTGTCCAATGGCCCGGCCGTTGCCAACACGGGAGCCAGGGGCGGTGCGCCGTCAGGCCCGAGGGGGGCTTCGAGCACCCCGCCGAAACCCGAAGAGGTGTTCCACATCGGTTGTGGTCGCACTATTCCGGTGGAGCTGCGTTCGCCGCCTGCTGCGTTCTTGCCTCCGGCCCCGCTACTTCCAGGCATCCCGCTTGTCGTCGAACCTGCGGCTGCCGGCGGCCCAGTGAAGGATGAGCCGGGCATGGGATCCGTCGCCGTGTTGTACAGTGTCCGCTCCACTGGCGTTACCGACTGGGCTACAGGCACAGACAGTCCTGCCGTCGGCGCCTCCACCCGCGCTGTTGCTCCGCTATCTGGTGAGGCTCCGACAGCGGGGGCTCCGGGTTCGTGGGATGCGGGGGCTGTCGTGGGCGTTGTCGTCGATTCTCCGACCGGAGTAAAGAACGGCACGCCGTCCTTGATCCCCATCGAGTACTGCTGCGACTTGCCGTCTGGACCGGTGATCGTCGCGGTGACGGTACCGTCCGGCGCCTGTGTCACTGCCATACTTTGGCCGGCAACAGTGAAGTTCGCCAGCGTCTTCGGTGCGGACGGATCGCTCGTGCCGGCAGGCGCTGGTCCTCTACCGGTCGGGGTGCCGCCGAGGCCGGTCAGTCCTTGTTGGACGGCGGTCCCGAGCTGGCTGAGACCCTGCTGCATTGTCTGTCCGGCCTGGCTGGCAAGGCTCGTCAACGTCGTCTGCAGCGGATTCGTTTGCGGTGTGGTTGGGGTGGCCGATGTAGGGGTTTGTGATGTCGGTTGGGTCGCCATCTGCGGTGTGGTCGAGTTGGCCCCCGCGGTCTGCACGCCTGTGCTCGGCGCGCCGGTCTGCGACGTCGGAGATGGGGGTGTCGTCTGCTGTTCCTGCGGCTTGGGAAACGGCTTGGGATCGTGGTTGTCCAGCAGGTCCATCACCGGCTGATAGGCGCGGCGAATGTAGTGGTCCGCCAGCGCGCACTGATGGACGAAAGCTTTGAAAGCCTCTCGCACTGCCGGGCCGAAATGACCGGTGAGCCATTGTTTGCACGCATCCCGGATCTTCTGGGAGCCCTCGCTGGTGCCGGCACCGACGTTGGTCATGTGAAACTGGTCGGCTGCCTTTTGGTTCGTCTCGCCGTAAAGGTAGCCCCAGGTGGTGCTTTCCGACGCCACGGAAATGATCGTGCTCACAGGGTCTTCGCTACCCCCGAGTCGCATGGCGTGTCCGGCGACCGGACATTGGGAGCTGTCGAACGCGGCAACGAAATCCGCCTTGTCCCTCACGATCTGCAGTAGTACGTCCGGCAGCCCATTCATAGCTGCCGCAACCGCTTGCAAGTACTGGCTCTGCTGATCGGCATGCGCATGCAATCCGGCCAAATAGTCCTGAGCGGCTCCGCCGGCGTTTCCCTGCCATGCCTCAGGCACCGCATCCTTCACACCGGCCAGGTCGGTCGTGATATCTGTTGCGCTGGGGTGAGAATCAGTCCCTGAGGAGGCACCGTTGAGCGCTGTAGCCAGACTACGCAGGCTATCGAGCTTCATGCTGCGTTGTTGGTCGTAGTACGTCCCCTCGAGGCGGCGCATCTCGTCGTTTGGATCCTTGATGGTGTCGATACGCTCACCGCCGACTGCCACACCGTCGACAGTCAGCGGCTCGACGACGATGCTGTCGAACCCTGGCAGCTTCAATACATCCCACACACGGTGGTAACGAACGAGCGCCAACCGGAACCACTCGAGCCCGGGAGCAGCCTGATCCAGCAGTTTGTTGACATCGGAATCAGTGAGTTTCGGCTTGTCGTTCCAGATCGCCTTATCGAAGACGCTGTTGCCGTCTTCCTTGAGGAAACGCGCAAGGTCCTGCTGCGCCTTGTCGAGGTTGGCTTGATACTGCCGCTCATACTGTTGGGGATTGGTCATGCCGATCCCAACTCGCCCTCGGCTGCGGCAGTCTGGGCGTGATTCTCCTGATCGGTGGTCACTGTCATGGTCACTGCCTGCCGCAGAACCTCCACCGTAGCGCCGGAAGCCTCGGACCATGACTGCAGCATCATGACGATCCCCTCGACTCCTGTCGCGAGTTTCTTCCCCTGCTCCAGGTAGTCCTGCCCGGCATGGGCTGCCTCGAAACCAGCACCCGCGATCCGTGTCGCGTGCCCCTGGGTGGCATCAACCGCCGGTTCAATCGTGCTTGCCATACTATGCACCGACTCCGTGACGAAAAGCATTGCCCCTCCTCATCTTCCGATGTCACCCACAGAACGCCAACCCATCGAACCGGCCAGCTACATGATCATGACACAACCGAAAGGAACGCCTAGATTTGAAAGACGTTGCTTTGCAAGGTCTTTACCTGCCTAAGGCAGCACTGCTAGATTCCGTGTGCGAGATCACCTGCCGTCACTGGGGAATGCATGCCTCGGGCGTTGAGCCGCACCACGTCTCAGCGAGCGGGCCGCGCTGAAAGCGCTTGTATCTGTCGACCCGATCGCTGGACCCCAACGGGTGCGGTCGGGCACGATGGGTGATGCGATCGAAACCGGCGTTGAACGCCTTCGCGATCGATGGCCATCACCCCGACCGGACACTAGCCAACACCGAGACCGGATCCATCGTTAATCCGAAACTCCCTGCGGCAGATGAACGTCGGCCTATATCGACGTGCCACATGGTGTCGGCGCCACCGAACTTGAGGTTGCTGCCGACGATCCGATCGACACCGATCCGGCATCAGAACCGGGTCCGAGTGAATGCCCGAGCCGCGGCCGAGGCTAGTGATGCCCGCGACGGCAACGCCGACCATACGCTCAGGCTGGATCTCCCGGTGCTGACGGCGCAGGTAGGCCGTCCATCAGTTGGCCCGGTGTCGTCTGCAGACCTGTCGCGAACCTCATGATGTTTTCCACCCGCGGACTGCGCCGACCACGCTCGACCTGGCCGAGATAGGTCCAGTGAAGCCGCATTCGCGAGCAGCGGCTTCCTGGCGATGCCAAGCGGATTCTGTCGGCTACGGCCTACGTCGGCTCGGTCGGTGGATCGCCCTCCCGGACATGGGCCGCTCGCCACATTCCGTGTGCGATCCAGGGCTCAGTCCGGCGCTGTGGGTCGCCTCGCCCACGACCGTGGTGAGCATGTCGGATGCTCTGTGGGACATTCCCAATGACCTGCGTTCCGTCCAGTAGTCCAGTCCGAAGCGGGCCGCCGACGCATGGCTGCTTCGCGCCCAGGACCGCATAGTGTCGATGATCGTCGGCGTCGAGGTCGGACACCGGCTTCTACGGGAGCCCGAGGGGTGGCGGGCGGGGTGCCGAAGCCGAAGTTCCGACCGGCGACCGAGGCCGATGGACACCTCGCCCGCGCGGAGTCCATCGGCTGATTTCGCCAGCGTATAAGGCATTTCCCATCTGCATTGCCCACGCCGCAATTTAAAACCACACGGTCCGCTTTCGTGAAAAGCGAATTCAAAGCGAATTTGAATCGGTTCCACATGTGACACATGTGCGACTTTGCGCGACACGAATGGAGGTCGAAGCGATCGGCGTGCTGCGTATGAGTAATATGTTCGATATCCGGCCGAGCCCCGTGTTCGACCCGACCTACTGTGCCGCCCCCCTTCTGCAAAGGGGGGCCTCAGCTTGTCGCCTGAAAGTTGGGCGACCAGTCCCGCTGCTTCAGCGGGGTCTCAGTAGGAAGGGTGAATATGGAAGAAGGAACGGAAGAGCCGCCGAGTAATCGAGGCTCCGCCAAGCACTGGTGCACGGTCATCGTGGCTGTGCTGGATTTGTCGACTGTGGTTCTGCAGATTGCGGGACAGAGCGACACCAGCCCGGTAGCGATGGCGACCGGACTGGTGTCGGTGTACCTGCACGTGATCACTGGCTTGGACGGCTAGATCACGGCAGTTGGTCGGGCCTGCGGCCGCCGCTCACGCGGCGGCCGTGGGCCCTTTCCTTTGGCGGCGAGACTCACATCTAAGAGATGCGTGCGCACCACCACGTACCTCGTCTTGCACGAAGCACGGTACCAGTCTAAGACTTCTCAATCCGGAAGACTCACTGCGGTCTAATTTTTGTTCTTTCGCACGAGTCGTGTGATTGGGCCATCTTTCAGTCGTTCGTGGATGGCGAATCAGTCTACATTTTGAGTCTTATGACTCACGGACATCCGCATCTCTACAATCTTTCACGAGCCAGCTGGTTGACGTAAGACATGTGGAGACATCTTTTCCATCAGTTCACGTCAGTTGTGAACAACTATTGTTGTGAACTTTCGCATCAGTCGTCATGTGCGACACTTGTGAAATCTCCACACCAGTCGTTGCCGACTGTTGTTGTGAGCTTTCCATCGACCTGATGTTCGCGCCGGCAGGGTGGACACCTTGTCGACGAAGAAATCGGCATCTACCAGCGTCGATAACCTCTCGACCGTGTCGAGACCCCTCCGCTCGCGGCTCTTCAGTCTGCGGGCCTCGGCGACGTGATGAACACCGGAAACGCATGACGATAGCTGGACGAGATCGAGGTCAGACCAACGCGCCAACGCTGGGGCACCTGAGCTCGATGACGTCCCTGAGGTGGATCGGACTCTGAACCAGCGGGTTCCGGGTTCGAGTCTCGCGGCATTAGGGCCTATGACCTTGTTTCCGAGGCCGTTCGGACACTGTCTTTGCGATGCGCCCTAGGGGATTTGGGTGCTCTTGTCGCCTTCTCTTGCGTGGATAGGCCCGCGAGCACACAGCTCCTGCTGACACACGACCCCCTGTACTAGTGGTTGGGGTGCGAGGAGGTGAATTGGGCTGACGTGCGGCACGGGTGCCCGGTGACGGGGCATCGCAGCACGTCGAATCCGTCGTGGAGGGTGCTGATCAGCTTCTTATGGTCGCCCCAGTCCCAGCGCAGCCACCGGGCGACACACAGGAGGGTAACCGTAGCTGCGCCAGCGCGTTTGGCTGCGACCGCGGCTCCTTGCGCACTGGCCCCTGTTGTCCATGTGTCATCGACAATCAGCACGTTCCGACCGTCGACGCATGCACGCCAGCGTTGGTCGATCTCGTACCGGTCGCTGGTCATCTCATGTTTGTTGTTACTGCCGCGACCGGGGGTCAGCAGGAATTTCTGCAGGTTTGGTGCCGGTGCGAAAGTCGGTAATGCGGCGTTGGCCAGTGCTGCGACCGGGTGGGTTCCATCGGGACGTTCCTTGGACGGAACGAAGGTTAGCGAATCCCATTGTGTACCGAGCCAACTCTGCAGGCACAGACGATGCATGTCCGTCATCACCGAGATCATCAGCTTCAGGTCTTGGGCGCAGCGCGGGACCGCGGGGGTTCCGCGGTATCCCTTGTAGGTCAGCATGTGGTGCGCTGACTGGTGGCGTCCGCCTTCCCGGTTGCCGATTGCATACGTCAGCAGGATCGTTCGGTCGGCTAGCATGTCGCCGTGGGTCTCGCGTGCGGTCTGGCACAGTCCGCACAGGTCCTGTTCGGCGGGCCCGCGGCACACACTGCAAATGTCGGGAGTGCCCGGTGCGTAGGCGTTTCCGAAGAACCCGCCGACTCTGTCGCGCACCAGTCCTCGGAACAACAGTGCGTGCTGCGTCGTGTTGTGAACACCTTCGGCGTTCGCGCGGTGGGTCTCTCGTCTGAGAATGTCGGCAAGCTGGTCGATCAACAGATCAGGTGCAGAGTCGGTCACCGAATTCCCAAGAGCTTGGTCAGTGTTATGCGCTCATCGTTGAGGCGTACCGCGTGCTCGACGGCGTCATTCGCGGACTCGGCGACGTAGACGCCAGGCTGGTTCTGCAGCGCACGCCCCCAAGTGGTTGCTTGTACGACACGGGCGTTCAGGATTACGGGCCGACCGTGTGCGACGGCTTCTCTGGCTTGAATTCTGGTGCCGCTCTTCTCGCCCGCTTCGACGACTACCGTGGCGATCCCGTACGCACTCATCGTGATGTTGCGGGCGGGGAAAGACCATCGTGAGGGTCCATATTCGGGTAGGAAGTGGGTCATTAGCATGCCGTGCTCGGCGATCTCGGCCTGTAGTCCACGATTCTCGCGAGGATAGACGTGGTCAAGACCGTTACCCAAGACGGCGACGGTCCTCCCACCTGCGTGCAATGCAGCTTGATGGGCTGCGGTGTCGATTCCCCGCGCCAGGCCAGCGATCACACTCACGTTGTGTGATACCAGTTCTCGCGCCACGGTGCGAGCGAACTGCAATGCGTCGTCGGAGGCATCGCGAGACCCGACAACACACACACCGGCGTCGTCGTCGAGGAGCTGGCCGTGGGTGAACACCGCGGGGGGCATTTGCCGCACTGAACGCAGCTGGGCTGGATAGGTGTCATCCATGAACGTGTGAAGTCGGAATGGTGCATGTTTCCAGGCGGCAACATCCTTGACTGCCTGATCGAGCACCACGGATTCGTCGCTTGCGCCGAACAGATCGCTGGGGTGCTGATCTTCCCAGAGTCGCCGGGCACTGCCGCAGTGGTTGCTGATCTGCTCGGTCAACCTTGACCACTCAGTGTGCTTGGGTGTCAGCCGCATCAACGCCACCAGCGCGGCCCGATCGCGATCATCCCAGGTCAGCGTGGGATCTTCCGAGGTATCCCCCCAGCTGGGGTAAGAGTGCGTGTGTGTCACCTGCCCTCCTAAGCACGTGGGTATTCGAATATTTATTCGAATTCTTGCACGGGGTACCGACAGGTTTTCCTGTATTCCTGTACGTGCGGACTCCTGTATTCCTGTAACCCGCCGGTTGACGGTAGCGTAGCCCTGTCATCGGGAGGGTGTGCGGTCATCGCGATGGCGGTGACCGTGTGTCTCAGCCTGTCGGTTCGCCCAGTGCGAAGCGACTCGTACATCCACTGCCGCGCTTGTCGCTGCGCGGTTGTCGACGGCCGAGGAGAAGTGTTGGCGCGCAGGACTATTGGTATTCGGTGTGGCCTTCTGGGATCATTCGGCTAGGTCCGATCGCCCTCAAACCGGTTGTCGTGAACACCGCGACTGCAGCCTGGGCTGCGTGCAGCAGTGCAGTCGCCGATGTGTCGTTCGCGATGCACAGTTCGAGTCTGGTTCCGAGGGCGTGCGTGGTGCGGACCGGGTCGTAAGTGGCGAGTTCGCTCGCGCAGCGGTCAGCGCGCTGTCCTGCGTGGCGTTGTCCTTGTGGTGATGGATGGTGATCGCTTGTGTGTTGCCGTCATCGAAGATCTCGACCGAGGCAGAGACCAGGCGAGTCGGGCCGATCAGGTGGACGGTGTCGGTGTGGACGAGTTCGGCGATTTCGGGCAGTTCTTTCACTTGGCAGGTGGGCAGCATTCTGTGCCTAGCCAGGCATTCGTAGACGGGTTCGACTGCCAGCACGCTCAGATATCCGAGTTCCTCGCTGCTGCTGTTGGCCACCAGGCTGCGAGTGACCACGCCGAGAAGGGAGCCGTCGGACAGGATCGCCGGCCCGCCACTGAAGCCGCCGCGGGGCATAGTTGAGAGAACAAAATGCACATGTGCAGAGTCCCGCAGATCGATCACTGCATTGACTTCGGCGCGGGCGGCGACCAGCACCGGGTACCGCGTCATCGGGATGGGCGGGAAGCCCAGCACGATTGCGTCGTTGAGGACGAAGTCGTGGAGACCGATAAAGTCGTCGAGGTGCCCGCCGAGCGCAATCCACGGCAGGGGCCTATCGATGACCTGGCCTTGGACGCCGAGGAGGTCGGCGCGGAATACAGCGAGGTCGACATCTGGGTTGTCGGGGAAGTGCGGGCCGCGTGTGATTCGTAGCCGGTCGACGTCGTTGTCGTTCCACGACCGTGATGGCAGCCGCTCCGGCTTGCCGACCTCGACGATCCGATTGCCCTCCACGACGTGGCGCGCGGTCACGAACACGCCCTCCCCGACGTGGAACGCTGATCCCATTCCCTCAGTGCCGTCGGGGTATTCCACCCAGACGTAGGCCATCGTTTCCCAGTACTGGTCGAAGAGTTCTCTGGCTGTGCTGGTGTGCATCAGTGTCCTAGGTCGGGTACACGCCGATTCCGCAGATCCCGCACGCCGCCCGGATGAGGCGGTCGACGAGTCCACAGGATCGAGCCGGCTCGGCACAGGGTGGATTCAGGGGCATATCCCGCTGGTGACTGGACACCGAGACGGCTCGTAGTCGTCGGTGAGGTGCGTCGAAATGAACGACTTGGTGGGCGTATGGCTGGTGTTGAGCCATCGGCCGATGGTCAAGATGCTGACTTTCGCGGCACCTGCCGCGCGCAAGGTCAGCGCTGCCGATTGGGCGCGGGACCCGGTGACCCAGGTGTCATCGAGGACGAGCACATGCCGTCCGCGTACCAAGCCAGGCTGGTTGATGGTGAACAGGGCGTCGTCGATCGGACGGTCGTCGTGCACAGAGGTGGCTGCCGACAGCCGGACCGACGGGTCGAGCGCGTTCATTCCGGTGGCCAATTCATCGAACGGGTGGGTTCCGGTGCGCTTGCGCAGCGACGGCACGGTGACCCGCAGCGCGACCGGGCAGCCTACGATCTTCCCGATGCAGGGCTCATGAAGAACGATGCCCAGGAACAAGATTCGGCTGATGACGGTCTGCAACCGCCGTCGCACCGCTGGCATCGGATCGTCCTTGTAGTGGCGCAGCATGTTGCCCGACTGCTGGGAATTGATGCCATAGGCCAGGCAGGCCACGAGGTCGGCGATGCCGGCGGTCGATATTGCGTGCTGACAGCGGTAGCAGCGGTTGTAGCCGTCAACGGGGCCCCGGCAGACCGAACAGGTCACGGTCGGGATGTGAAGAGTGTTGTGCAAGTACCCCCCGGCGGAACTGATCAGCTCTGTACGTGTGCGATTGACGAGTTCAACGCGACTTGCGGACGTCATGGCTATCTAAGGTCCCTCAAGCTCGGTGCCATCGTTGAGGTGTTGACGGGCATATCGAGGATGTCGTCGATGATGCCGAGCACTTCGGTGACACTGCCTGCCTCGTACACGCCAGGTCGGCCGAGCAGGGACTTCCCCCAATCAGTTTTCTGCACTACGAGATCACTCAGGACAACCGGTCGGCCGTGCTCGACCGCCACTCGTGCCTGTATGCGGGCACCGCTTATCTCCGACGCCTCGACCACGACCGATGCCCTGCCCAGGCCAGACATGGTGGCATTGCGCATCGGAAAGGTCTGCTTGTTTGGTGGCGCGTCGGGCCAGAACTGCGACACCAGCGCACCCGATTCCGCCACCTGCACGTGTAACTGCTTGTTCTGGGCGGGATAGGTACGGTTAATCCCTGTGCCGATCACACCGATAGGACGACCTCCGTGGTCGATTGCAGCCTGGTGAGCGGCAGTGTCGATGCCTGCGGCTAACCCTGACAGAACCGCGATCCCCCGGTCGGCCAGCCCGTGTGCGACGCGGCTTGCGATATCTAGCCCGCGCGGCGAAGCCTGTCGAGAACCGACCACCGACACCCCGATCTGCGCAGGATCGAGGCTGCCCCGGACGAACAGGACTGGAGGCAGTTGGTGGATCTCTCGTAGCGCCAACGGATAGTCGGCGTCGAGGACGGTGACGAGTGTGAAGTCGGCGTCGGACCACTCGGCGAGCTGCTTCACAGCGGCGGCGATGTGGCCGTCAGGGTCTGAGTGGGCCTCGTGGCCGCGAGGATAGTGTTCGTCCCACAGGGCCGTAGCCGATCGTCGCAGCGCCACATCCGAAGCGATCTCGGGCCATCGCATCTTGGCCGGGCGGGCGTTGAGCAGCGCGAGCAGAACCGCTGTTTCAATGTCGGTGTGCGCCACGACGGTCAGCATAAGGTTCTGCGTCGCGGTCTGAGGGGCTCTTGCCGGTGTCGGACGAAATATGTTGCTACACAGAAAACTTCGCCTCGATCAGCTCCAGTAGCAGTGGTGGTGTAACCCGAGGCAACGTGATCGGTCTAGCAAAGGTTACGAAACTCCAGCTCAGAGCAGCCTGCGACGATCTGAAGCAGCCGCGATGCCGAGTAGCGCCGCTGCGGCTGTGAGGTGCCTGCGCCCGAGCGCTGACACCTCTTGATCACTGATGCGGAGGCGTGGTTTTGGGTGCGAACGCGAACCCCATTCGCCCTGATCACGCCGGCCTCGCTGGTTCTCATCCGATCTCGCCAGTGGGGCCCGGCGATAACCGCGCTGCTGCCTCATCTGAAGCGGTGGGTGTGCCAAACTCGCGATGGCCAACTCGCTACTCGTGACCCAAATCGTTGTCGCGGTCGTACAACCGCCGGTCGACAGTGTCACGCCGGAGCGGGTGGCGCCTTGGACGACTCGGGCCTGTGAGTAGTCGACGGCGCCCGTTCCGCGAATCGTTAACGCGGTTCGTTCGAGGGCACAGGCAAGCCATCCATAAGCTTTCCTGGCGTGGTTTCCAGCCCACTAGCGAATTTCATGATGTTCTCCACGCGTGGGCTGCGCCGACCGCGTTCGACCTGGCCAAGGTAGGTCCAGTGAACACCGCAGGCGTGGGCAGCCGCTTCCTGACTCCAACCGAGCTCCGTCCGCCGGGCACGCACCCGCGCTCCGAACGCCGCAGCGGTCGGATTGAGCGGAGCCTTGCCTGGGCTGGACATACCGAGCCAAGCAAAAACGTCCCGCGCGTAATGATCCAGAGCGTAATCGTCCTAGGCTCTTCCATCTCATGTGTAAACGTCGTACTATGCTCGACTTGATCGCCACGTGCGGCCCTCTCGACCGGACCATTCATCGGTCCGCGCAACCGGAGCTCGGCGCGTGGCGGTCTTTCGAGCTGCTCGCACCGAGTGAATGTCCACCTCACACGAGATCGGAGCTCGAGCATTGTCCACAGTGATATTGAAAGGTCGGCACGACGGCATCGACCCCGCAGCCGAGACATGGCTGGCAGCAACAGACTTGGCGGGAGATATCGACGCGAGTCTCCGGCTGTCCCGCGCCGCCGACCCAGCCCGGTATGGCTTCGTCAAGCGCGAGCCGCTAGACCTGACCAGCTGCACCGGCCCGGCTGCGGCGACAGTCATCGCCTTACTGAAAGCTGGCCAGGTACCCACTCCTGATGCCATCACAGCTGCCGAGGCCAACCCGCCGAACACCGACACACTCGAAGCCAAAGCAGCATTGGCCGCCGAGGCCAAGCGAATCGAGTCGATTATTCGCACCCACCAGGATTGGCTCGGAGAGGTTCTGTCATCGACTGTTGCGATGCACTGGGTCAGCTATGGGGTAGGGCCCACATGGCAGGAAGCCTGGCAGTCCGACAGGGTGTCGACCTGGTGGATCGCGGCCCATGGCGGCGTGCCCGACTATCGCGTGGCGCACCAAGCGATGTTCTCGACGCTCGAAAAAGCTGGATGGATTGCCTCGAATACCACCGCGCGTTCGCTGTGTCCCGGCCGACGCTTCCATATCCACTTCTTCGGCGACCACGTCTCACAAGAGCCCGCACACAGCATTGGCTACCTGGTTGCCCGCTATATCGGGGTCTACCGACGTCTCCATGATGACCGCAGCCCAACATGGGCCGAGGTCGCCACATCCACAACTGACGCGAAAGGAGTGCCCCTGTTCTTCAACAGCTACGACGCCCGAGCGCAGCAAGAGTGGTTGGAAACCCAAGGATGGATCCGCGTCGAGAACAACCAACTCCGCCGCGGCGAACGGGCCAAAGCGGAAACTCGTCGACGCGCAGATCTCAGGAAAGCTGCGGCCTCTGGATCGCATGCAGCCTGACACCTTCCAACAACGAGTCGCGGCGCCACACAAGAAGCAGCCGCACGGGGACTCCTGCTGAGCGGTTCTGCGGACCAACCCCGCAGAGAGCAACTCACACATTAAGTGCTTCTCGATCAGCGAGCTGTTCTAGCTCAAACGGCGGGCAATGGACCCCGAACAATGTTCGGGGTCACCAGCTCCCCGCCAGTCTTGATGCGAGGTTTCCCGCGAGAACCGACGACACCGCAGCCGAGCAGGGTCAACCGGCTGGCCTTGGCCGAACCGAGGCGCCCTCACCTGGATGGGTGACCGCGTTCACGCGCTGGAAGCCGTCGCCCTGCACCGCTACGGTGTGGACCTTGCCTTCGCCTGGCTCCGCCTGTGGCTTCTGTTCCCCCACACCACCCGCACCGAGATCACTACTGCGCACGCAGCATTCGCCGCCGCCGTGGCTACCGTGATCACGGTTTGCCGGAGGCAGCTTGTGTAGGTCACGGCTGTCTTGCGGGCACCGATGCCGCCGTGTGGGTGAGCATTAGCTGCGAGACCCACTGCAAGGTCATGTGCGAGAACAGGATTGGGCAGCCCTGCGAAGGGTGTTGTCAATCTGCTGTCATCGGGAAAGACGAACTCTGCTCGCACCTGTGGGTGTATCACCGACTACCGCGTGCGATGCAGCGGCAACTGCAAACCCGGTCACGACTCCGACGGCAGCGCATTCATGATCTGCCAGAAGTGCCAGTTCTTCACGTGCATCCAATGCTCGGGACCGATCACCTCGGCACTCAAGTTCTGCGATGGCTGCACCGAATCGTTCATCTACGAGGTCGACGAGCCACCACCGGATGCCTACCTGGATGATGATGGGAAGCTACGCGATGACGATGAACTGCGTCTCGCAGGTACAGGGTCCGGCCCATTTGTTGTCCGATCCGCCTCCGTTCTGAGCCAGTCGCGACCCACCGCGAGCAGCATCGGACCGCGCTGCTGCTCTGACCAATTCAACAACACCAGATTCCCAGGACTCCAACGGCGAGCGTTGACCGGCGGTGCTGGGCAATGATTGTGTTCGTCCAATTACGGCGTTGCAGTTGTCAACTCTGTCCCCCGCGGGATCGGGACCGCGGAACAATACGACTACCTGTCGGCGGCCCGATACGTTCGATCGGCTTGAAGCCACTTGGCCCTTCCAGGCATTCCGTACGTGTGGAAGACACGTGTCAGTCGAGCGGCATCGGAGGGCGGGTACAGAATGTCAGATCTCACTGTGCGCCAACGTGGTTCGGCCAGCCTGCAAAATCGGTGAGCGTGTTCGTAAGGGTCGTCAGCGAACACCAGTGGACCCGCGACCCGCAGGACCGCAGCCATAACCAGTCGTTCGTCTGCGGGCTCGATTCGTATGTGATCCATTCGGGCTGATTGGACTGTGAGAACGGCGTCGCGCTGGCGGCAGAACCGCGCGAATGCGGCGTGCACATCCGGGTCAGCATCCTCGATCAGGCGTTCCGACCCTACCTGGAGCATCAGTTGCATCGCCCAGTTGAGTTCGGGCGCTTCGATATTGGTGAGGCGTTGATCTATCTGCTGTTGGACAACGGCGAAGTAGTGGTCGTCCATCGCGATTGCGGGCAGGTCGGCGACGAGGCGCCCGCATCGGCCTCGGCGGCCATGATTAGAGGACTTGCCGACGCATGCCGTCCGGCTGTCGCTGCCGCGCTGGATCTCGTGCAACCGGCGCCCACAGACGCATTGACTAACCAGGTAGCAACGATGCCGGGGACAAGCCGCGGTCACGGCCAATCTCTCCAATTGAGCTGCCAGCGCCCGCCAGTCTCGGCAATGCATCGCGGGCATGCCGGACTGTGGTTTTCCACGAACTGCGGCACGCCGTTGTAGCGGTATCGACCGCGCCCTTCCAAGAAACGCTTGGCCAGTCCGGAGGCCGCGGTCATCGCGGTTAGTTCAGCCACCGTGAGCCCGGTCCGCCCCTCCACGTAGGGCAGGTATTGGTGGCCGATGCGGTCCAGCTGATTTGCCCCCGGACCGAAGCCCAGCCCCATCTGCTGAGTGACGTCCGTGCGGGATAGACCGAACAACGAGCTGGCGCAGTCGATCCAGCTCAACAATGACTCGCCTGGAAGTGGGCGCGGACATATCGCCAACCTCGGAGGGCGTGCAACTGGCCGTGACGCGCGTATCTGTGTCACGGCGACAGATTTTTCCACGATGCGGACGACGGTCTCCGAGATCGACCGATCATCGTCAGCTGCCTGTTCGGCGCCATCCCAACACCGCGCAGAAGTGGGGGCCGATTCCGGGCGAGGCCGGTGTGTTGCGCTGCATGGTGGTGCTGCTTTCCCTGTTCGCAGGGTCGCTGAATAGCGCGGACCCGCCCAACGGGGTCCGCGCTGCTTGTCGTCTGGGGTGTCGCGCCTAGGAGGCGGTTTTCCTACTTAGCGGCGGGTCTCTTTGGCGTCACGCTTCGGCGGCGCCTTCGTCGACCGGCTGACCGTCTTTGTCGAGCCATTGGCCCGTTTTCGGGTCTCGGGTCCAGCCCTCGAATTCGGTGCCCGACAGATCGTCGGAGAACCGGCCGCCGAAACCCGGTGATGTCCCTTCGGGTGCGATACCGGCCGCCGCGCGGGCCTGATCGAACTGGTCGAACATCGCTTGATTGCGTGCCCGTTCCTCTGCGGTGTACACCATTCCCAGTTTTTCGGCTTCTTCGTCGGTGTAGAAAAGTTTGCCACCGATTTTATCTGGCATGTCTGTTGCTCCTATAGCTCTGCCATGCGGATTACCCACCGCCCCGCGGCCTCGTTGAATACCTTGCTGTGGACAAAGAAATCTGTTCCCGATGCGAACAGAACCTCATCCGGAGTGCCGTACTGGCTAAAATCACGGCCGGTCTTGCTGATGATCTGAAACTCGACATTCGAGCTGTTGACGATGAGCTCGTTCGCGCCTTTCGGATTGGGGGTGGTGGAAGTGAACCCCAACTCTGTGTTTGGTTTTCCCTCCACGTATCGGGCCAGCTGTTGTTCGGTGAGCTGGGTGTGCCGGACCACCGGCCCCTCATGAGCAGGCAGCTTGGCCAATGCCGAGTTGAGCGCGTCTATCTGGCGTTGCTGCTCTGGAGTCACATGGCCTTCCCGCAGGGCCGTGGTCAGTGAGTTGGCGCGAGAATCGCTCGGGCCTTGCCGCAATATCCCCATCTCCTCCGCGCTCAGCCCCGGCCGCGTCGGGTCTGTTTTCGGTCTGAGCCGCCCGCCCGGCGCGAGGTCTTCGAGCCGTTCCATTTCCTTGACGTGCCGCGCGAGGTCTGCCTCCATTTTGACCCCGGCCTTGATACCGCGCGCTTGCTTCCACGCCTCGATGCTCAGTCGCATCGGGCGCGCGTAGCGGGCCGCGATCGCAGCAGCACCGGCCGCGCCGATAGCGATGCTGGTACCAAGGGTGATCCACGATGACGCGATGGCAACCGCGGCATTGATGGCCAGCTCCGTCAGCAGCGCTTCGCTGCACGCCACCAGCTGCTGGCGTAGATTCTCGCGGAGTTCGTCGAGGGCCTGGCGGTGATCACGGCAGGACACGGCGAGTTCGCCCATGGCCGTAAGGACAGCCTCTGCGGCTGCCTTGACCGCGCGCAGATCCTCGTCGATGAAAGCCGAGTCCGGCGCGGTGATGGCTTCGAACGCTACTGCGGAAGCTTCCAGTGCAAGGGGGAATCCGGCCACGTCGGCGGCGGTGCGGATGCGGTCCCAGGTGTCGGCGGCGTTGCTGATCGTGGTGGCGTTGCCGTCGGGCACGGTCAGCCCGATCTTCTCGACCAATCCCAGGCCGGAATCGAGCAGTCCGGACCCGGGGCCGCCGGCCGATGGCAGCGGGATCCGGCACAAGAACACAGGCGGCAGCGGCGCGGCCGGACGTTCGGGGGCGGCTCCGGCGTCGATGGTGGCTATCCACTCAGCGGTGGCGTGGTTGTAGCCGATTTCCTGCAAGATCAGGGCATATCCGTGAGCGGCGGTCGCTGCTTTGGTGACCATGCGCAGAATCTCGGCAGAGCGAGTGTCGTAGGTCGCGCCCCAGGCTTTACCTTCCTCGTAAGACCCCGCCATGTCAGTGGCTTTGGCCAGTTCGGGCCACTGCGCGTCGACCGCAGCCCACCACGCCGCAGCTGCGTCGGCGACCTTGATGGCGGTGTCGTAGTAGACGTTGACGTCTACATCGAGGACGGTCACTGTGTGGCCCGGTCGCCGCGCCCGAGCATGGTGATATCGGCCGTCGAGGTTTCCTTGTAGGACCGGTGCGCTTCGGCAGCGGTGGCGGTCCATTCGGCGTGCGCGTCGGCGACCTGTCCGGTCCAGTTCGTCTGGATTGTGGCTATGCGCTCCTCCAACTCGGTCAGTGAGGTTTCGATGGCAGCGGTGGATAGGGCGACATCCAGGGCGGTAGTCATGCTTGCCCCAGCATCCGCAGGTTGGCGGCGATGCCAGCGGTGTAGGCACCGTGGGCGGTGGCCGCGGCTTTGCGCATGGTCTCGATGCCATCGTGGACATCAGCTGCGGCTTGCGCCCATTCCCTGTGCGCTTCGGCGTGCCGGTCGGCGGCCGCGCCGCTCCAGGTGAGGTGCATGGCGGTGACCCGTTGATCGACACCGGTCAACGACTCCTGAACGAACCCTTGCAGCCCCGCAATGCGCGTGGTCACCTGGTCGAGGTGGTCGAGGTCGACTCGAAATCCCATCGGCCCGCCCCTCACAGATCCAGGGAGAACGTCGGCGAGGCCGTGACGTCGGCGCGGGCCTGGTCGAGGTCGACGACCTGCGCCACCGCCACACCCAGTAACTCGCCCATGTCGTGCAGCGCCTCGAGGATCTGCACCGCACCACGGCGGGTTTCCTCCCAGCCCGCAAGGTATGCGGTCGCGGCCGCCCCCTGCCAGGAAGTCATGAGCCCGGATACTTCGGCGTCGGCCGATCGGATGCCGTTGATGAGTGCTGTCGCGGTCTGCTGCACGTACCGACCGGCGTCGGTCACCTCAGCAGGCACTAAAGAGAAGTCCTGCACCGCAGGGGGATTCGACACTGTCCGTCCTTTCGCCCCCCCGGGTTGTTGGTCCTGATCTCTTCGACGCGCGCTGGCGCCGTTTGGTTCCATCCGAACTGAAACTTGCGCAACGGATTTCGCTACCAGCGAGTAGCAACCTCGATATCTGGAATGAAACTCGACAGAACCAGTTTCTCACCCGGTGATGGCTAATCTTCGGCGCATCAGCAAGTAGCCGTCGCCCTGGTGCGTCCGCTGGCCA
Source organism: Nocardia sp. CWNU-33 (assembly GCF_046764895.1). Lineage (NCBI taxonomy): Bacteria > Bacillati > Actinomycetota > Actinomycetes > Mycobacteriales > Nocardiaceae > Nocardia > Nocardia sp. CWNU-33. The sequence continues at coordinate 65,622 of NZ_JBKOQN010000022.1, forward strand.
TTGATCGACCGGCGGGCGCACGACATCCCACGGCACCCAGTGACGCAGCGTCACCGCGGTCACGCCTGCATGAGCTGATGGAGGGAGTGGTGACGGGCGACCGAGCACCAGAAGAGGTGGCCCTCCCGCATACGGCGCCCACTGTGGCATCCAATTGCGCTGGGCAGCAGGCACGGTAGGGTCTGCCGCGCCATTCGGGGAACCATAGCCCCGACGCTTATCGAATGGTTGTGACGATCTTGATGGATGCACGAGGGCTTTGCGTAGTCGCGGTGAGTGTGGCGGGTGGGCTGACAGGATGCGGGTCCGAGGCTAAGCCAGTGGAGACACCGCTGTTCAGCGGCATGTCTGATTCCTCCGCAAAACTGGCGGCACCGGCCATGGACGCCATCCGGCAGTCCACTGGCAAACTCTTCAGCGTGGACGTCGCGTTCGAGGATGAGGGCAACCAGCCCGCGTCGGAGCCCGGCCAGTCGGTAAAGGTCTGTGGCACATTGTATTTGGCCCCCCACACACGTCGGGGCCCAGTTGATCAATGCGGCGGAACGCCCCTTCATCACCTTGACGTTCTCGCTCCATTCCGACGATGAAGCGGTCGCCTCCGCCAAGCGCCAATTCGGTTTCGTCCGTGACCAGGTCAAAGGCCGCGGCTGCCTCAGGCCTCGGCAACGAGTCACTCGAAGGTGCAAACGGAAGCGTCAAGGTCACCCGAGCCATCACCGCCTTCCGCAAAAGCAACGCGGTTGTCGACGTGGCCGTTTCCGGATTGGACAGTTCCGGCAAGGACGTGGACGTTTCCGAACGCGTGCCCGGATCACGCACGATCGCAAGGGCATTGGCCGACAACATTGGCGCTGCCCTCAACCTCGAGTAGCCCTCCGCCGAGCCACAGCTGAGCCAGGCTAGGGCCACAGTGGTGCGGCCCTAGCTTATGTCCGGCGCGGTGTGCCATTGCGGTACGGCGGGTTTCCAAGTGACAGTGCGCACCGCCGATAAGTGAACCGAATCGGAGGCTTGCCCGCGAACGGCGATGCGCTGGCGATTTTTTCGCGAGAATCGGGCGATGACGGGGAGGATAAGTCGGGGCCGTACATCGATCGCCCACGCGGCACGAAGGACGTCCAAGTCCGCCCAGGCGGCTTCGCGCCGCATCGCCGCGAATGGACTGTTGTGGTCGATCATCGTGGCGCTGGTGCTCGGGTTCGTGCTCGCGGTGACCGCACAGTGGATGCTGAACCGACTCATCGAGACCGGCGGCCAGCCCGCCGCACCGATCGACATCACCAAATTGTCGCTGACCGTGGTCGCCGGCGTCGGCGGTGTCGTCGCCCTGGTGGTCGCCTACCGCCGCCAGCGTGACCTCGAGCAAGGCCGGTTCGTCGAACGGTTCGGTGCCGCCGCCGCCCAGCTCGGCGCCACCGACGTTGCGGTCCGCATCGCGGGTGTGTACGCAATGGCTGGTGTCGCGGACGAGTCCCGGGGGCTGCGCCGTCAGCAGTGCATCGATGTGCTGTGCGGCTACCTGCGTCTGCCTTACACACCCGAATTTGGCGGCAATCATCAGAACAGAAGCGTTCGAAAGCGGCGCGGGCGCGGCGGTGCGGGTGAGAACGAGGATCACTTTGATTACCGCCAGAACGACCGCGCCGTCCGCGACACCATCGTCCGAGTCATCGCCGCCCACCTGCGCCCCACAGCCGAACGTAGCTGGACTACAAACGACTTCGACTTTCGCGATGCCTATTTCGAAGACGCAGACTTCCACATGACGACGTTCTCCAGCGCCGCCAAGTTTGAAGGCGCCACCTTCTCCGGCGCCACGGAGTTCAGAGGTGCGACCTTCTCCAGCGAAGCCGGGTTCGACCGTACGACCTTCTCTGGTAGTGCCGTGTTCGACCGTACGACCTTCTCCGGCGAAGCTTGGTTCATCGGCGCAACGTTCTCCGGCAACGCCTTGTTCGGGGGCGCAAGGTTCTCCGGCATCACCCGGTTCAGTCGCGCGAGGTTCTCCAGCATCGCGGATTTCGACCGCACGACGTTCTCCGGTGTCACCTGGTTCCGCGACGCGAGGTTCTCCGGCGAAGCTTGGTTCGCCCGCACGACGTTCTCCAGCACCGCCTGGTTAGGGGGCGCGAAGTTCTCCGGCACCACCAGGTTCAACCACGCGAGGTTCTCCGGCGCCGCCTCATTCGAGAAGGTGGACTTCGGCACCAGCCCCATCTCGTTCGGCAGCCCGAAGCAGTGGGGTCCTCCGGCGCCGGTATTCGACTGGGACCAAGATGTCAGCCAGAAGCCCGCCAATGTTGAGCCACAGGATTGGCCACCTGCTATGGCACCAGCCTTGTAACCCACATATTGGGGTGTCGGGAATCGTTCGTTTGTTGAACACCGGCCCGGTAGGACAGAATCGGCAGGATATCCGCGCCGGAGCGGTGTTCAACAAACGTGTCGAAAATGGTTGGTGTTCAACAAGTCCTGTCGGACCTTTCTCGTACAGTCACGGCCCATGACCGCAACGACCGACCAACCCGATGCGCTCGCGCTCGACGGTGATGCGCTCGATCCGATCGGCGGGGGTGGTGCCCTCGTCGGCTATGGACGGGTCTCGACCAAGGGCCAGCTGCTCGATCGCCAGATCGCCGCACTCGTCGCGGCCGGATGCCAGCGGATCTTCACCGACAAGAAGTCTGGCAAGAACGCAGAGCGAGAAGAACTGTGGGCGTGTCTGGACTACCTGCGTCCCGGCGACACTCTCGTGGTGCCGTCACTGGATCGGCTCGGCCGCTCGCTGCAGGACCTCATCTCCATCGTGGCCGGACTCCGTAAGCGCGGCATCGGATTCCGATCCCTGCACGAAGCCCTCGACACCACCACACCTGGTGGGCGCTTGGTGTTCCACGTATTCGCCGCGCTCGCCGAGTTCATCCGCGAGTTGATCGTCGACGGCACCAACGAGGGCTTGGCCGCCGCCCGCGCACGCGGACAACGCCTCGGCCGGCCACCGGCCATGACCGCCGAACAGATCCGCCAGGCCCGCGCCATCCTCACCCGCCCGGAGGAAACCGTGTCGTCGGTAGCGCGGCTGCTCGGAGTCTCACGCGGCACCCTCTACAAAAACATCCCCGAACTCGGCAGCCGAACACGCGTGGCCATCGAGAGCTGACCACCCCCGCTCACGACTGCTCGAGCATTCATGAGCGGGTTGGCGGCTGCTCGCGCGATCCTTCCGGCCCATCCCCTCACGCGGCGTACAGGGCTCCGGTGATCTTGCTGGTCATCGCGGCCACAGTGGGGCTGGGCTGGCTCTGGTGGCGGGTCGCGGCGTCGACAGCGACGAGGACGGTGCTGCGGAAGTTCTCGGCCTCGGCCGGATCCTGCTGCCCGAGAAGGCTCATGGCCGCGGTGAGGGCCGGCAGCACCTGGTCGGCGAGTTCGGCGACGTTCTTGCCCTTCAGGTTGATGTCCTTGGACTTCGCGGCGAGTACGTGCCCGACCTGGCCGGTCGCGGCGTACAGGGCGTTGCTGCCGTTGGTGGCGGCCTTGTGGGGCTTGCCGGTCGCGTCAGCGGCGGCGATCAGCGAGACGGCACCGTAGGCGGCGGTCCGCAGCGTGGCCTTGTCCTGGTCGGTGAGGGTGATGGTGATCGACATGGTGGTTGCTCCCTTGAATCTGTTGCGTTCGAGTCGGCGTATGTAGTACTCGCCGAACTGATTACGGAAGCAACAATCGCCCGCTGTCCTGACACCAGACTGATCCCGGGCTGACACGACCGCTGACACAGCCCACATGAGGGCCGGTGGCGGGAAAAAGGCCACGCTCGGCGAGACCCCTCGTGCCATACCCTGCTCGCCGACAAGGTCGCCGACAACGAGATCCGCACCGTCCGACGTCGATCCGACGAACCGGCAACAGCGATAAGACCGGCCCATACCAGCGTGCCAAGCCATATCCGCCCACAAAATTCGGCCGATGCTACGGCGACCCAAGCGGTTGACAGACCCGACCAGATAGCAATCGGGGTTCCGCTGCGCAGCGGAACCCCGATTGCATTGTTATCTTTCAGCCCTTGGACGAGCTGGGGTCGTTGCCCGGCGGGATGGTGTCCTGACGGCCGATAGTGCCGTCGAGGCGGCGCACCTGAAGCTCTCCTCCGCCGCTTTTGCCGAGAATGTCGCGGGCGCGATCAATGCCGGCCGCCTGGGTCGGAACAACCGCGCTGGCGCGGTCGGCGCCCGGTGCGCGAACCTCCCAGTCGCCGTCATCGCGCTTCTGAACGATGCGCTTGTTGGTCATAAATCCTCCTGAAGGAGTCGAGCTTCCGCCCATTCAGGATCGTGAACGCAGACGCATTCGGTGTCGACCACGTGGGCCGACGTCGAATGTCCTACCATCGGAAGAGTCTGGCCAAAGACAAATCCGAGGTCCTGCCCGAGTCCACGCTCTGGCAGGGCCTCGGCGTTTATCACGGAGATCCCAATCCCCGCCCGCCCCATTGAGAACGGTCTCTCGATCATAGATCTGGTGGGCGACAAGTCCGTGCAGCACAACACCTTGTGTCGTGGCCGGAAAATGTCGACCTGCGAGAACGGTCGGCAACACGCGGCGACTCGCCGATCCGCGTTATCGAAGTGAGCTGACCGGGACCCGCGAACTGGTTGACGGTATGGACGCTCAACCACACCGTTCGCCCTGGGTTGTAGGGCGAACGCATGCAACTACTTCGGGGCCTCGGAAGTCGTGGATGCGATGGCCGCGTTGATGGTGACCTCCGGAACGGGCGCGCCAGGCGCCGGCGGGGTCTGGATCTGATCCACCATCGGCGCCAACGTGTCGTAGACGGTGGCCGCCAACGACCTATCGGTGGCAAACGCTCCGCCGTGCGCGTTGTAGTCCAGCAGCTTGAGGTAGTCGACCATCTGCGGACCGGTCAACTCGATGGTCGCCGTCGTCCCGTTCGGGTCTTCGGCCAGACTCCGCGGCTCCCCGACCCCGAGGCCGCCGGACTGCCGACTGGTTCGGCTCCACAAGTCCTTGGCCATGTGGAGCTTGAACACCTGCACGCTCGCTGCTTTGCGTTCGCGATCGGGTTGCTCCTTCGGGGAGTCGGTATCACACCCCGTGATAGTCAAGACCAGAACCGTCGCAGTGACGGCACCGGCGAGAATTCGACGGACCGACGCGCTCTGAATGACCATCCCCGCACCCCTTTTCGCAGATTGATCTCCACGTTCGATCCGCTCAGCGTACGCAACACCACCGACAACCGGCCTGAATATCAAGGCGAAACCAGTTGGTGCGCCACGGCATTCGAGACATCGCGCTCAGCTCGCGCGCGGGTACGACAAGGGTTCGTCCTCGGCGGCGGCGCACCGGCGATGGCCAACGCAGTCGGTGCAGGTCGAACACCCGTCACACCACGCCATCAGGTGGTGTCCGCGGTCGGGACTCCACTCGTCATCGAAGGTGACCAGGTGCGCGATCAGAGGGCGCCCTGGTCGTACGGGCGAGGCTCATACCCGAATCATCTCCGCACCCACCGACAACCCTGCACGACCGCGGGCCTCACTTCGCCCAACGGCTCGGCGCCGGCCATGACGGCCACAGCCACCGGCTTCGGCCGCCACCACATCAATCAGCGCCACGCCTCCTCGCCTGATCAACAGAAGAAGGCCTCACAGGTTCCCGAAAACGGGTGCCTGTGAGGCCTTCTGTCGTGTGGCGGGTCCGCGGGAACGGACGACGCCAGCTCCCGGTTGCTCGGCCATCTCAAAAGCGATCATCCGGGGGGCTTATGGGCCGCGCCTCGAAATTACCCGTGGGTAACAGCGGCTTTGTTGCTATAACTCTAGGCCACCGAACATGTCCATAGTGTTCACGGGACCCTAAATTTGGGCGTTGAACAGGCAAGGGGCCAAAACGAACAAGGTAGCCAAGGGTGTGGCTTAAGTCACAAACTGTCCAGCAAGTCGCAGGCTGGAAGGGTTGTTGAACATCAATGAGACACCCATCTGACGGATGGACACCATATTTTGCGGCACCGACAATTCTGGGCGACTGACCAGTTGGACGCGAAATTTACGAATTTTCGCCGTGCGGGCGCAGACGTTTCGCAATCGTCGTGTGGCGGTGCAAAATGGGCACCTGCTGACCCCCTATGTGAGGGCCAGTCCTCCTCCGAGCGGGAACTCGGAGACGGGGGAGTCGTGGCTTGCTCTTCAAAGTCTCGGCCATCTCATTGAAGTGGTAGCCCGAGGAGCAGGCCAGCCCTGCCCCGACGGTCGAAGTTCCGAGCGTGTGTAGGGATGTCGGTAGACCGCCTGCTCCCCGGGCTACCGCCAGAGCGAAAGCGCGAAGTGTTTTGACCCTCTATGCATTCCGGCGGCGACGCCTTGCTCAGCAGATCGCTGAGCCTCCAACTGTTAGTCCTCCTCCTCTTGCGAGCTCGCCGCCACCGTCGGTGTCATGGCCTGCGGCGTTCTTGGCATCGGTCATCGTGGTGGCTGGCTTCTGCTACCACTACGCGCTGATGAATCGGGGCATCCCTCCGATGCAGGCCGTTCAGTACTTGATGGTGATCGAAGTTCCTCTCGTGGCACTGGTGTTGCCAGCCAGTTCAATTGGTGCGGCTGCGCGGTCGATGTGTCGACTGCTGAGCGCAGCGTTCGCAACCCTGGGCGGCGGAGGGGCTCGGTGACGACCACTTCGACCTCGCTCAGTCGAGAACCTGAAGGCACACCGGAGGATCCAGCTGCCGCCTACATGGCGATGCTGCGCCGGATCCACGCACTTTCAGGCCGGACCGCCGGGCAGATCGCTGCCACCTCCAGACTCCCCCGGTCGACGGCATATCGGTTCATAGATCCGAAGAACAACGCGCTACCCAAGAACCGTTCTCAGTTGCGAGCGTTCCTCATCGGATGCCGACTGCCCGATGAGACGGTGACTCACATGCTGCAGCTGTGGGGCGAGGTCAGTGGCAACACGGTCAAGCAGGCCATCGCAGCCACGCACGCCCCCGAGGCGCTGAGCGCTGCACCGATCCCGCCGCACGCCGACAGGGCAGGCCTGGTCATCCAGGACCGGAGAGGGGGCATGCGTGGCCGCCGGGACGAAGATGCGCTGCAGATACGGGAACTGGCTCTGCCTGAGTTCCTGAACCTGAAGTTGCTCATGGCGCGGCGCGAACCCGATATGACGCTCGCAGACCCGACTACCTGCCCTCATCCCGGCCACTGCCGCGATTGCCTAGGCCTCGGGACTCAGCAACCGGAGATTCACTCTCGGAGAAGGTCTTTGACCACGATCCAAGCTGGGGTGGCCCGCGCCTTTCCGCTGATGCTGCTTGTCATCACCCTCTACCCGATGGCAATGACGGTCCTGCTCGGCCACGTCTTCACCGACAAGTTCGTCGGCGTCTCAACGACGGGCTCACTTGTGTTGATGCTGTTGTTCGTCACCTCGAGGTGGGTGCACAGCCCCTACTCGCCGCGGCTGCTGACTCCGGTCCGTCTGACTGCGGCGGCACTGGTCGGCGTCAGTGTCGGAGTGCTCGCATGGCTGGCTGTGGCGTCCCCACTGATCGGCGTGCTGACCGGATTCACGGTGTTCACCGTGACGCCGTTGTGGATCGACATAACCAAACTGTCCGGCATGACCACCAACGCCCGTGGCTTGTTCGTGGTCACCGCCGCAACATGGTGCGGAATCACGCTGGGCTACGCCGTATTCCTCGCCGAGTTTCCTCCGCTCGGGTCCGTCCTTGTCGGGGTAGGCGGATCCGCAGTGGCCGTCACATTGCTGTCCAACAACGTCCTCGACGAACCAGATCCCAAGGGGACCAACGTATGACGCATTGAGATAGACGCTGGCGTCTCGGGAGATTGGTTACATGTGCCGGTCCGGTCAGCGGCGTCGCTTGCTGGCCCAGGTAGGGCGAAACGTCACGTTCCTCGATGTGCCATTTGGTCGGCGGGTACAGCTGCCGGACAGTGGCCAGGGGCTGGGCTCAAACTCTGAGCTAAATCCATCCCCTCAGCTCACCTTCAGGAGGCGTGCGCGGGCCCGGCGGTCAACCCGTAGCGGTCGGTACCGATATGCCGGATCGTGTCGGACTCTCGCGCCATACTGACGGTCATGGGGTATGAGGCCGTGCGGCGGCATTCTCGCAGGGGACGGATAGGCGGAAGCTACGCGAGCGAGGGTGGGCAGCCGTGAGCGCCCGCGCACGGCCGGGGCGTTACCGGTCCCTGAACTACCACGGCGTCCGCAGTGCATCGCCGATCCCGATCCTGTGGGGTCTCGGGGCGGTCGTGGGCGGTGTGATGCTCCTGCTGGTCGTGCTGACCCTCACCCACATGGGGTCCACTGACAGACCTGCCGACACCGCCGTGGTGTCCTCGACCGTCGCGCCCGTGCAGCCGACTGCCCCACCGCAGCCGTGCTTTCCGTTCCAGGCGTCCTCCTGCTGACCTGGGTGATCACCCACAGATGGATCGTGTATCAGCTCGCCGACCCGGATATCTCGGACATAGCCAGCCTTCGCTGGTTCCGGTCGGATTGAATTCGATTGGACCAGTGGCGATCTGGCCTATCGTAATGCCGATGGATATCGATGCCCTGCGAGTGGCACGTGAGCAGCTGCACTACGCGATGGTTGCCAACTCGGTACCGATGACCTTGGAGATGCGGTTGCAGCTGGGCCTGCTCGCCGCACAGGTCGCCCTGGCCGAGCGCCTACCACCGCGAACCAACGGCACGCTGCAGCCCGGGAGCATCGCCGAAGAGGACAAGTTCGTGTGGGACGAGGTCACGGTACGGCGGTTCATAGGCAATCTCGGCCCAACCGGCCTACAGGCAGTTCGAGCATTGGTAGCTGCCGGGGGCACTGCGACACCGGACCAGCTCAAACGAGCTATCGGCGCCAAGAACCTGGGAGGGATGACCTCGAACATGCGCCGCGCCGGCCACCGCACATCCGACAGGGTGCCGCGGCCGTCACTGGTCGAGTCGCGGCATGAGGGCAATTCGCAGGCCGAGCCGATTCGGGAATACCGCCTCGCCGCAGAAACTCTGCCACTGGTCATCGCGGCACTGGAACAGCTCGGCGACTGACCGGGACACGGGAGTAAATCCGCCGAACTTGCACCAAGCGGTGGTTCTGCGGCAGGTACTGCACCCGAGGGATCGCCAGGGTTCGGTGGCCGATCAGAAGACGTCATCATCGGCCGCGCCCACATTCCGAGTGTGTTCCTCGCGCAGCGGCGGGTCAGGCGGCCTGGGCGCGGTCGTTGCAACCGTGGCAGTACCAGGCTGGCCCGCTGTCGATCCGCGCCGCGTGCCGCAGCTCTCCGCATTCGGGGCACAGGGATTCCCGGGCGTTGGCCCACTCGTCGATCACCACGACGAGCGGGCCGCCGGCGCCGTCGACCGCCAGCAGTTCCGCGGATCGGTCGTAGATCCGGATCTGCTGGGTGTGGAGTTGGTCCTGCAGCACCCAGAGCCGGGCGTGCTCGATCAGGTCATCGAGATCGGGCAGTTCGAGCCGGATGGTCAAGGTGCCGTGACCCGGTATCGGGGCGTGGGCTTCCAGACGAAACCGCGCCATCACTCACCTCCGGTGTCCGCATCCGCCGCGACGAGCTCGGACACACGCGCGCTCCACCGGTAGCGGCCTGGTGCGTCCTGGGCGGACTCGACGACCGCGTCGTCGCCCTCGATCTCGACGACCCGGAACACCGATACGCCACCGGCCACCAGCAACACCTGATCGCCAACCTTCACCATGCCCACAGCCTATCTCTAACAAACCGCGCGGTATGTGGAATCATCGAACTTATGTTCGAGTATTGGAGTGAGGATTTCACAGCGTCGCTCCGCCACGTCGTCGACCCGCCGACGCCGGTCCGCGTCGACCTGAACACCGCGATCTCGCCCCAGGGCGCATTCCGCAAAGACGCAGTGTCGATGCGCGTGAAGGCCGGCGGGCTCGACCTCACGACCGCCGTGCCCGGACTGCTCTACGCCTGGGCCCGCTGCACCGACGGCTCCTGGATCGGGTTGATCGGGTTCGCCATCCCCGCAGGCCAAAAGGGCAAGGGCGAGTCGAGACCAAGCAGTGGTGCGCGAGCCGAGCGATATCCGAGCGAGACGGCCCGAACCGGCGCCGCCGGTAGCCCGACGTTCAATGGGTTCTCGAGTATGTGCGCACGCGGGCACGCGCTTACGCGGGCACGCGCGTACGTACGGAGGTGTACGCGTCCACTCGTACACGCGCACGGACGCACGCTCGTCAGCGCGTCCTCCCGCACGGGTGCTCGCGAGTGTGCGATCGTGCTCCTGACGGCGAGTCACCGAATACCCGCCCGGGCGACAAAAGCGAAGTCGTCCAGGCCGGTCCGTGAAACAACACGGGCAAGAACGGCCTAGGCGAGCTTCTCTAGATCACGAGATAGCAGTCGACCCCGCTTCCTCTGCAACCCCAACGGCTCCACGGCCTCCCTACGCGTGATGCCGAAACTGACGCCCACGTGATCAACCCAGCTCAGCAACGACTCACCGGGCAGCGGCCGCCAGCTGATCAACGGAACCGCCGAACGAGGGATGCGTCTCAAAGCCCAAATCCGCATATTGCCACCACACTGACCGAAAGACCCAGTTACTGAACTCTTTCTGACAGGCACTGAACTTTTCACTGTCCTGATCAATGACAGACTGTCCTTTTCGATGACGTCTCACAGGGCGGGTTGCATCACATCATGGTCGCCGCACGCGACGAGGAGGTACACCTCCGCCCCTGAGCGGGGCCGGATCTGTCTCAAAACCATGGCCAATTGGCCATCGAGTGGCCACGCTTTTTGAGATTTGGCCACGACTTTTGAGACCCTACAAATGCGCCTATCCGCGGGCCATATCCACAAACCGGCTCAGGTGCAGTTGGTGCGCGACAGTGATGGTTGCGGTGGGGCCGTTACGGTGCTTACCGAGAATCAGATCGGCCTCGCCGCCGCGTGGGTCGTCCCGTTCGATTGCGTCGGGGCGATGCAGCAGGATGACCATATCGGCATCCTGTTCGAGCGAGCCGGATTCGCGCAGGTCAGAGACCATGGGGCGCTTATCGGTTCGCTGTTCGGGACCACGGTTCAGCTGACTGATGGCGACGACGGGTACTTCGAGTTCTTTGGCGAGCAGCTTCAGGTTTCGCGAGAAATCCGAGACTTCCTGCTGTCGGGATTCGACTTTTTTACCGGACGTCATCAGTTGGAGGTAGTCGACGACAACGAGTTTCAGGTCGTGGCGTTGCTTGAGTCGACGCGCCTTTGCTCGAATTTCCATCATGGTGAGGTTGGGTGAATCATCGACGAACAACGGCGCCTCACTGATCTCACTCATCCGCCGCGCCAACTTGGTCCAGTCGTCATCACTCATCCGACCGGAACGCATATCGCCCAGCTTGATCTTCGCCTCGGCCGAGAGCAGACGCATGACAATCTCGGTACGGCTCATTTCCAAGGAAAAGATGACACTTGGTAGCCCATGTTTGATGGAGCAGCTGCGCATAAAATCCATTCCCAGGGTCGATTTGCCGACGCCGGGTCGAGCCGCGACGATGATCATCTGGCCGGGGTGCAGGCCGTTGGTGACCTCGTCGAGTTCGGTGAAGCCGGTGGGGACGCCGAGGGAGATGCCGCCGCGGCTGGCGATGGAGTCGATTTCGTCCATCGTCGGCTGGAGGAGTTCTTCGAGCGGGAGGAAGTCTTCGGTGGTGCGGCGTTCGGTGACCTCGTAGACCTCGGCCTGGGCGCGGTCGACCACCTCGGCGATGTCCTGGCCGTCGGCGCCCGCGTAGCCGTATTGGACGATGCGGGTGCCTGCCTCGACGAGGCGGCGCAGGATGGCCTTCTCGGCGACGATCTCGGCGTAGTAGCCGGCGTTGGCGGCGGTCGGGACGGTTTGGGTGAGGGTGACGATGTAGGGGGCGCCGCCGATGCGCTTGAGTTCGCCGCGGCGGTCGAGACCCGCGGCGACGGTCACCGGGTCGGCGGGTTCGCCGCGGCCGTATAGATCGAGGATCGTATCGAAGATGGCCTGGTGGGCGGGACGGTAGAAATCTCCTGGCCGTAGCGCCTCGATGACGTCGGCGATGGCGTCCTTGCTGAGCAGCATGCCGCCGAGCACCGACTGCTCGGCCGCGAGGTCGTGCGGAGGCTGCCTGCCGAAGTCTTCGCCGGGCGGCTCGGAGTATTCCGCGTGTCCGCGGTCGTCGACGACTGCCACCAGACTCGACCGTCCTTTCCCCACCGGGATTCACATATCGATGACTCGTTGTACTCCCGGGTACCGACACGTTGGGCGTGCAGCAGCGGGTGCGCTGCCACCGTTCGCGGGCGCCGTCAGCGGGTTCCAGCAACCGTTGCGGCAAGGTACCGAATCATGACGTTCCTGCTGGTTCGTTCATGACATTGCGACGAACCTAGGCGACCGGATGGGCGGTCGCCAAACCGGACTGTGCACACATCTGTGGATAAGTTGGGGACTGTTTACTCAACGGTGTGCACCCCCTGTGTACTACTTGGGGAAAACCCAGGTCACTGCATTCAAACGCGCTGATAGATATTGATTTCCGAATCTATCCACGTGTGGATGAATCTCGGGTCGGCGTGTCGGTCCAGTTGAACAGCCGGGCGTGTTGAGTAAAACAGTGTGGATTACTGATATGGCCTAGGTCACATTGCGGACGGTTGGTTTTCTCGACGATCCACAAGTGGAATAACCGGAGGTAGAACCGTTGCGGCGATTTGCCGAGAATGACCCAGATCACCCTTTTGCCGAGTGGCAAACATTTAGCTATTACAATCGAAGGCCACTCTCGTGCCGAACACGAGAGTGGCCTTCGGAGCGAACTCAGTTCGCGGCGACCTGAAGGTCGAACTTGGCGATCACGTCGGGGTGCAGGTGCACCACAACGCCGTGCTTGCCGGTCGACTTGATGTGCGACTTCGGCAGCTCGATGCTGCGCTTGTCGACAACAGGGCCGCCCGCCGACTTGATGGCCGCGGCGACATCCGCCTGGGTCACCGAGCCGAACAGCTTGCCGGTGCCCGCGGTCTTCACCGACAGCGACACGGCCTCGAGGCCTTCGATGGCCTGCTTCAGCTCGTTGGCGTGATCGAGGTTGCGCACCTTGCGGGCGTCCTGCGCCCGGCGGATGCCCTCGACCTGCTTCTGAGCGCCTCGGCTGGCAACGATCGCCAGGCCGCGGGGCAGCAGGTAGTTGCGGCCGTAGCCGTCCTTGACTTCCACGGTGTCGCCGGGAGCACCGAGGTTGTCCACATCAGCAGTCAGAATCAACTTCATTGCGATGCCTCCCTGTCTCAGCGAGCCGTCGACACGTAAGGCAGCAGTGCAACCTCACGCGAGTTCTTCACGGCAACGGCGACATCGCGCTGGTGCTGCACGCAGTTGCCGGTCACCCGGCGAGCGCGGATCTTGCCGCGATCACTGACGTACTTACGCAGCAGCTGCGTGTCCTTGTAATCGATATTGACGGTGCCGGTCTTGGCTTCCTTGCAGAAGGTGCAAGCCTTCTTCTTCAGCACCTTCTCGCGCGCTGGCGCTTTAGGCATGTCTTACTCCGTAATCATTGATGGCCCAAGTGGATCCGGGCCGATGAATGCCGTTCTCAGAACGGCGGTTCGTCGTCTACGCGGCTGTTGCCCCCGAAGGAACCTGCCGCAGGTGCGCTGCCCCAAGGGTCGTCCTCGGCGCCGCCGGAACGCCCTCCGCCACCACTGCCACCGGCAGGGGCGAAGTTGCCACCGCCGCCACCGCTGCCGCCGGAACCGAATCCGCCGCCACCGCCGCCGCCGCGATTGGCCTTGGCGACCTTCGCGGTGGCGTAACGCAGCGAGGGACCGACCTCGTCGACCTCGAGCTCGACGACCGTGCGCTTCTCACCCTCGCGGGTTTCATAGGAGCGCTGCTTCAGTCGTCCGCTCACGATGACGCGGGAACCACGTGTCAGGCTTTCAGCGACATTTTCCGCAGCTTCACGCCAGATGTTGCAGCGCAGGAAGAGCGCTTCGCCGTCTTTCCATTCGTTCGAATTACGGTCGAACACGCGGGGAGTCGAAGCGACGGTGAAATTCGCCACCGCTGCGCCCGCGGGCGTGAATCGAAGCTCGGGGTCGGCCGTCAAGTTTCCGATGACGGTGATGACCGTGTCGCCTGCCATGTGGTTCCTCCTGCTCGGTTGCAGTCCGCAATGCACTCGCTGTTGCGCTAGAGCCTAGAGACAGGCTCCGACGCAATCGAGAGTCACTTGCCGTGGCGCAGAACCTTGGTGCGCAGCACCGACTCGTTGAGGCCCAGCTGGCGGTCGAGTTCCTTGACCGTGGCGGGCTCAGCGGTCAGATCGACCACCGCGTAGATGCCTTCGGCCTGCTTGGCGATCTCGTAGGCGAGACGACGGCGGCCCCAGATGTCGACCTTGTCGACCTTGCCGCCTTCGGTACGAACCACGCCGAGCATGGTCTCCAGGGACGGGGCTACGGTGCGCTCGTCCAGGCTCGGATCGAGGATAACCATCACTTCGTAATGACGCACGGACCAATCACCTCCTGTGGACTAGGAAACGGCCACGGACTTTCCGTGGCAGGAGGGTCGTTGCGTCAGCAACCCGACAAGGCTACATGAGCAGCTGCTGAGCGCCGAAACGCCCCCACAGCTGCCTGGGTCCCGCGGATTTTGCCCTGGTGTGGGTGGTGCGCGGGCGATCGCATCCGCGGGGGACGCAAACGTGGCCCGGCCCGGCCACTTAGGGTGGTCGTCATGCCGACCGGACTGGCCGCCAGCGACAGGATCGCAGGCCGCGTGACGCGCACTGCGGCGCTCTCCGCCGTGGTGGTGTTGCTGTGCGGGCTCACGCTGGCGCTCGCCTACCTGAACAAGGCGCGCTGTGCGGGTGCACCGTTTGCCGAGGACGGTCGCAGCTCGGTGTTCGACGTGCTCAAGGATTCGGATGTCTGTTATTCCGATATCCAGTTCCTGTGGCTCGGGCGCGACATCGACAACCATGTTTTTCCGTATATCGACGGCGGCATCACCGAGGACGGCATGCTGACCGGGGGTGCGGTCGAATATCCGGTGCTCAGCGGTGTGCTGATGTGGCTCGGTGCGGTCGGAGCCCACAATGACGCCGAATTTCTGCTGCACTCCGCGCTGCTGCTGGCGCCGTTCGCGCTGCTGACCGCGTGGTTGCTCGTTCGACTGTCCGGACGTGCGGCGCTGCTGTGGGCGGCGGGGCCGCCGTTGGTGCTGTACGCATTCCACAACTGGGAGCTCCCCGTGGTGTGCACGGCGGTGGCCGCCGTGTACGTGGTCACCGCGATGACCCGATATTCATTGCGCACCAGGGGAATACTGGCCGCGGTACTGCTCGGCGTCGGGTTCTGTTTCAAGCTGTACCCGGGCATCTTCGTGCTGCCGTTGCTGGCCTATGTGCTCACCGGTGGCCGGCGCGAGGTGGAAGATCTCGAGCCGGCGCGGCTCGATGTGCGCGGCGCATTGATGGCGGCTGCCGCTGCCGTCGGCACCGTGGTGGCGGTAAATCTGCCTTTCGCACTTGCCGGTTACGAGGGCTGGCGGGCGTCGATCACCTTCCAGCAGTTGCGTCAGGCCGATATCACCACGAATTCCATTTGGTACTGGGGACTTCGGCAGCTGTTCGGGCAGGACGCCGACAGCGAGACGGCCTTTCAGCATGCGGTGTCGATCGCCTCGCCCACCCTGGTGCTCGCGTCCTTCGCGCTCGCGATGTGGTTGGGCTGGAAGCGATTCACCAGGACCGGCGCCTTCCCGTGGATCGGGGTCAGCGGCGCGATGCTGTGTGGATTCCTGTTGTTCCACAAGGTGCATTCGCCGCAGTACACGTTGTGGCTTGTTCCGTTCCTGGTGTTGCTCGAAGTGCCGTGGTCGGCGATCGGCGCGTACCTGGTGGCCGACGCGGCTATCGGCATCGGGGTGTTCCGATACTTCTATTCGATCGGTTCCGGCACCTCGGTGGATCTGATGGAGAACGTGGTCCAGTTCGGCGTCTGGGGTCGCGCTGTTCTGCTCGTAGTGTTCTTCTTCCTGTTCGCGCGGGCGCTGCCGCGCGGGTTCCGACCTGCGTCGCCGCCGATCTCGCGTTTGGACCGCGGCGACTTGGTGCCGGTGGCCTAATGGCACCGTCGGACGTAGTCCGCCGACAGCCGCGCCGGGCTGAGCGAAGGCGAGGCAGCCGCTTAATAGGCATTGTCGGACGTAGTCCGACCGCAGCCCGCGCCGGGCCGAGCGAAGGCGAGGCAGCCGCCTAATAGGCATTGTCGGACGTAGTCCGACCGCAGCCCGCGCCGGGCCGAGCGAAGGCGAGGCAGCCGCCTAATAGGCATTGTCGGACGTAGTCCGACCGCAGCCCGCGCCGGGCCGAGCGAAGGCGAGGCAGCCGCCTAGTCGGGCAGTCGGGTGGGTTTGCTCAGTCCGCGGCGTGTCTGGCGCGGAATGCGGCGCTCTTGGCGCGATTGCCGCACTGGGTCATATCGCACCAGCGGCGCGACTTGCCGCGTGAGGTGTCCAGGTAGAGGCGGGTGCACACGGGGCGGCCGCATGCCTTGATCAGCTGCCGCTCTGGTCCACCGAGCATTTCGACGGCGGCACGGGCGATGGCCGTGATGGCGGCCTCGGGAGTTCCGGTGCGGATCAACGTGGCATCGGATTGCAGTGTCAGACGGGGCAGTTCGCCGACTGCCAGCTCGTTGACGATGCCGCGGTCGGTCTCGGCGAACGGTTCATCCTCGGCGGCGGCAAGGGCCAGTCGGTAGGCGGCTTCGCGCAGGCGCACGGCACGGTCGAATATCGCTGTGTCGCAGTGTGGTTCGCCGTCGAGCAGATCGGCGGCGACGAGCCATTCGTCGAGGTCGGCCGGTGTGCGGAGGTAGTCGTCGAACGTCGTGGCTCGGGCTTTGACCGTGCCTGCGAAGTCCAGGGCGAGGTTACCGCTTACGAAGGCGAACACCCTTTCATGGTAACCGTCTTGACAGGTTAGTAAAGCAGGTGCGACGGTAGTAACCGCTTTAGCCGGTTGCATCGGGAGGACTCGTGAAGGATCGCATCGCGACGGCGGCCATGCAGCCGCTCTTTGTTGTGCTGTGGAGCAGTGCGTTCATCGCAGGGATCATCGGAGTCGGCGCCGCGCCGCCGCTGATGGTGTTGTTCGTGCGGTTCGCCATCGCGGGCCTGTTGCTCGCGCTGTACGCGCGAGCGGTGGGGGCGCGATGGCCACAGGGTGCCGAGCTCCGGCATGTGGTCGTTGCGGGTCTGCTGATGCAGATCGTGCAGTTCGGTGCGTTCTATACCGCGATGAGCCACCATGTTTCGGGCGCTGTCGTCGCGCTGGTGCAGGGATTGAATCCGGTGGTCATCGCGTTGTTCGCCGGGTTCATCGGCGAAACCGTCACGGTGCGGCAGTGGTTCGGCTTCGGGATCGGCGGCGTCGGTGTGGGGTTGGCCGTGCTGGACCAGTCGGCCATGTCGAGGCTCGGGCTACTGCTGTGCGTGGTCGGACTGCTCGGCCTGAGCATCGGGACGGTGTATCAGAAACGGTTCGTCCCGCAGGTTGATCCACGCGCAGCGACCGCGGTGCACGTGGTGGCGAGCGCGCCGATCGCGGGTGTATCGGCTTGGGCCAGTGGGCAACTGCATATCTGGGATATGGGCCGCTTCGCGCAATCACTGGCCTGGATGGTGTTCATGAACTCGATGGTCGCGTTCCTGCTGCTGAACCACATGCTGCAGCGCTGGGATGCGACCCGGGTCGGCCGACTGTTCTTCGCGACGCCGGTGGTGACCGCGACCCTCGCGTGGCTGCTGGTCGATCAACCGTTGCGGCCCTTGACCGTTGCCGGACTCGCGGTCGGCGTGATCGGCATGGTGCTCGCGTCGCGGCGACCTGTTGCTGCGGTCGAACAGCCGCACGTGGTGGCGGTGGGGGCGCGCTGAGCTACGTGCTCGCGCTGTGCCAGTCCATGCCCCACCGGTAAGCCTCGTCGATGGCGCGCTGGGCGCCCTCGACATAGTGGACCTCCCGGTGCACAGTGATGCCGGTGCCCTGATGCTGCAGCAGCGCAACAGCACACGAGTCGGCGCCTTGCACCGGGGCGTCGAGGTGAACCTCGATCTGCGGGCCGGATGTGGGGAACAGGGTGACAACGCCATTGGCGGCGGCCCAGTTCGGCACGCCGTCGGAGCCGGCGGCGAAGATCAGGACGCGCCGAAACAGTTCTGGCCTCGCGAGATCGATGTGCAGGTTCGCGCCGGCGTTCGCCGCATCGCTGCGATCGTCGCCGTCGAGGACGATGTGCGGCTCGGAATCCAGTGCGCCGAAATTGTTTCCGATCGCCGCAATCACACCTTTGGCCCCGTTGGACAGCTCATAGAGGCAACCGAGCTCCAGCTCGACGGGCTTGGACTTGCGGAAGAAACCCTTCGAACCGGTGGTCCAATTCAGGTTCACCCGCATGACTCCGGGCTGGTCACCGGGTTTGACGAGGGTGGTGCTCGGCGTAGCTTTCGACAGCGTCAACTTCGACTGGTTGACGCCGCCGGGAGTGTTGTCCTTCGCCATCGGAGCGATTCCCCCTCGTACACAAAGAAAGCGGCAATGGCTGAAATACAGCCATTGCCGCTCGAAGTTCGTCGACTGTCTGCCGAATGTCAGCCTACCGGCGTCGGTTCCCGTTCGCTCTTCACTTCTTCGGCATCATCCTCGCGACCGTTGCGAACGATGCTGGTGATGAAGGCAGCACCGATGAACGCGACACCGACAAGGCCGGTGACGAGGTCGTTGATGTGTACGCCGATCGAGACCATCAGGATGATGGCCAGCGCACCGATCGCCCAGTGTGCGCCGTGCTCCAGATACACGTACTCCGAGAGCGTGCCCTTGCGCACCAGGTAGACCGTGATGGAGCGGACGAACATGGCGCCGATCAGGCCGAGGCCGAGCGCGATGATGATCGGGTCGGAGGTGATGGCGAAGGCGCCGATCACGCCGTCGAAGGAGAACGACGCGTCGAGCACTTCCAGGTACAGGAACAGGAAGAACCCGGCCTTGCCCGCGGCCTTGGCGAGTTCCGAAGGACCGTCGGTGTCCTCCTCCTCGGTGTGGAACATCGAGCCGAGTCCGTCCACCATGATGTAGGTGAGCATGCCGAGCAAGCCGGCGAGCAGGACGGTGGCGCGCTCTTCTTCGGTTGCGATGAACTCCGCGGTCAGGATCAGTGCGACACCGGAGACGACCACCGAGAGCATGTCGAGCTTGCCGAGCCGGGCCAGCGGCCGCTCCAGCCAGGACAGCCAGGTGATGTCGCGTTCCTCGAAGATGAAGTTCAGGAACAGCAGCAGCAGGAACATACCGCCGAACGCGGCGATCTGCGGGTGTGCGTCGGTGAGCAACGTCTCATAGCTCTTGCTGCCGTCCGGGAAGGTCGCGGCGTCGTCGGCGGGCGGGTTCAGCGCCAGATCGAAGGCCTTCACCGGGTCGAGGCCCGCGGTGATCCACACGATCGCCAGCGGGAAGACCAGGCGCATACCGAACACCGCGATCACCACACCGATGGTGAGGAAGATCTTCTGCCAGAACTCGCTCATTCGTTCCAGCACAGTCGCATTGATGACCGCGTTGTCGAACGACAGCGAGACCTCGAGGATACCGAGGATCGCGGCGAGCGCGAACGCGGTCGGTCCGCCGTACAGGAACGCCACGATAAGCGAGACCACCGTGACGATGAAGGACATGCCGAAAATGCGCAGGACCACGCGGAGACCTTTCCTATGCGGCGACTCGGACTTTCGTCCGAGCACGTGTGAATGAAGAGACCGGGTTGGTGACGGCTAGTTCCAGCGTGGCTGCTGAATCGGCGGTTGTCCAACGGTGTTGCGTGCGTCTCGGCGCGTTGTCGCGCGAACAGGGGGCCCGTCGCCGAGCCCCCTGACAAGCAAGGTCGTGCTTAGACGTTCACGCCGTAATCGCGGGCGATACCGGCCAGACCCGAAGCGTAGCCCTGGCCGATGGCGCGGAACTTCCACTCGGCCCCGTTGCGGTACAGCTCACCGAAGACCATCGCGGTCTCGGTGGAGGCGTCCTCGGTGAGGTCGTAGCGGGCCAGTTCGGAGCCGTTGCTGCGGTCGACGACGCGAATGTAGGCGTTGCGTACCTGACCGAAGGACTGCTGACGGCCGTCCGCGTCGTAGATCGAAACCGGGAAGAAGATGCTCTCGATCGTCGGCGGGGTGGCCGCCAGGTCGACGTTGATCACCTCGTCGTCGCCCTCGCCCTCACCGGTCTTGTTGTCACCGGTGTGCTCGATGGCGCCTTCGGGGGACTTGAGGTTGTTGAAAAACACGAAGTGCTGGTCCGACAGCACCTTCTTGTCCGCACCGGTCGCGATGGCGCTGGCATCGAGGTCGAAGTCGGTGCCGGTGGTGGACCGCAGGTCCCACCCGAGACCGACCGCAACGGCGGTAAGGTTCGGCGCCGCCTTGGTCAGCGAGACGTTGCCGCCCTTGGACAAACTGACACCCATGCGGAAATCCCTTTCAATAGACGTTTGAGGTTCCCAGCATGTCCGAATCGCCGGGTACGACTTACGACAGTAGTAGGTTTCGGCGAAGTTGCGTAGGAACCCGTACAACCCCCGGCGAACTGGAAGATCGCCGGATGGTGCGCAGTCTTGCGCTCGGGCAGGCACACACGAGTCCACCGCCTACCATCGGGGCGTGGCAGGCCGCAGGCGTGGATGGTTCCGGTCATCGGGGCACAATGAATGGATTCAGCAGGCCCGACCGGCGCTGACTGCTGGCTTCCTCGATATGGATCAGCGCCAGAGCGCGGCCGAGGCGGCCGTGCACGCCGCCGAGCAAGTGTTCCCGGATCGACGGATGAGCGCGCAATGGGAAACGGTGCGCAGCCGGTGCTATGACGCGGCGGGCGCGTACCTGGCGTTCAACGACGAGTTGGATACGGCCGAGCGCGACGGCACTCCCGTCCCACAGGGCCAGGCCCGCGCCGATGCGCTGGTCCGGCAGCTGAATGCGGCGGCAGTGGCGGTGGACGAGTTCTATGGCGGCAATCAGACACAGCTCGAGCGCGCCCTTGCCGTGTATCGGACGGTGCCGCAGCTGGCCGAACAGGTGAAGATCACCGCGGCGGGTGTTCGCCGGCAGGCGGCCGAGTCCGACTACGCCGGCTACCCGTCGGTACGACAGGCCGCGGCCGCCGTCGATGAGGCTCTGATCACACTGGAAGCCGCAGGTCCCGAGGCTGCCGCGACCGTCCGAGCCGCTGCCAATCGCCTCGAAGCGGCAACCAAGGAATTGACAGAAGCATTGGCGCAGGCCCCATCTCGCGAAGGGGCCGCGACCACCGCGATCAGCTCTGCGAGCACCAGGTTGGCGGCCGTGCGTACCAGAGCCGAACGGCTGGCTCCGGCCTTCTCTACGCTGCTGCGCGAGTTCAATGCTGCAAGTTCCGCGGATCTGGCTAACAATGGGCGGGAAAGCCAACGGGCCATCGATGCCGCGGACGTAGCCCTGGTACAGGCGCGCGTGGCATTGGCCCAGAACAACCCGGAGTCTGCACTTGATCTGACCACATCCGCGCGCGGGTCTCTGACCGAGGCCGAGCAGCAGGTCGACGCCGTGACCAAACGGCTCACCATGCTGCGCGAAGTTCGGGACAATCCGCAAGAGAAGGCCAAGGCCGTACGATTTCGGCTGCGGGACGCACAAATGCTCGCGGTGGGCCGGGGGCTCACCGCCGAATGGGGATCTGTGCTCGATGCACAGGTGGACCGAATCGACCGAATCGCCGAAACATTGTCGGGGCGACACCCCGACTACTGGGCCTATGTGACGGAACTGGATTCCATCACCGAATTCATAGCCGGGGTAGTGGATCGAATGAGAAAACAAGCAGGACCACGACGAGAATGAGGATGGGGCAACGATGACCGCAGGCATCGCCGTCCCGCAGGCGGTTTCGCTGCGGAAACGACTGCCACTGCGCCATTTTCGGCAGTTGCACGGCCCGGAGGCACGGCATCTTTTCCATCGGCAGCCCGAACCTTTCGGCGACCACGCCGATCGGGAGCTACTGGCGATCGCACTCGGCGCCACCTTGTATGCACCCGCGACCCGGCCGGATCTGGCCGTGACGATTGCCAAACGCGCCGAGCGCGGCGTGTGTTCGATGGTGATCGATCTCGAGGACGCGGTCGCCGACCACGAGGTGGAATTCGCCAAGCATCAGACGGTGGCGACGCTGGATCTGCTGGCAGGCAGCGAGGATCCGAATCCGCTGCTGTTCGTCCGGGTTCGCGACGCGGACGCGATCACCGAGATCGTCGAGCAGCTCGGGGCGGGTGCGGCGGTGCTCACCGGATTCGTCTTCCCCAAATTCGACAGCACCACGGGAACCAAATATCTCGACGCGCTCGAGACCGCCGCGGAGCTGCTCGACCGGCCGATATACGGGATGCCGGTGCTCGAATCGGCGGGACTGGTACATCGGCAGACCCGCGACGACGAGCTGACCCAGATCGCGACGTTGCTCGCCGAGCATCGGGAGCGGGTGCTCGCGGTGCGGGTCGGCGCGACGGATATGTGTTCGACCTTCGGCATCCGGCGTGACCGGGATCTGACCATCTACGACGTGCGGGTGGTCGCGGATGTCATCGCCGACATCGTGAATTACCTTGGGCGAGCGGATGGTACGGGTTTTGTCATCACCGGCCCGGTATGGGAGTACTTCGCCGATCACGAGCGGATGTTCCGGCCGTTGCTGCGCACCGCGCCCTTCGCGGAGTCCGATGCGGTGCCGTTCCGGCAGTACCTGGTCAGCCGGGATCTGGACGGGTTGCTGCGTGAGATCACGCTGGACCGGGCCAACGGCATCCAAGGCAAGACGGTGATCCACCCCTCGCACGTGGCCGCCGTGCACGCGCTGTCGGTGGTGACGCACGAGGAGTACTCCGACGCACTCGACATTCTGCAGGTCGACGTGGGTGGTGTTGCGGCATCCGGCTACCGCAACAAGATGAACGAGATGCGGCCGCACCGCAGTTGGGCGCGGCAGACGCTGCTGCGGGCGCGGGTGTTCGGTGTGGCGAATAAGGGAGTTTCGTTCGTGGATCTGCTGTCGGCGATGGTGAAGGTATGAGTGGCGCGTCTGCTGACCTGATCGGGACTGCTATCCCCTGGGCGACGAGGACGCTCGGTATGGCGCTGTTCCACGATGATTCGTACGGACCGGTCGATCCCGACGTGGCGACCAGTGCGTTACCGGTAGAACTGTCGATCGAGTCGCTGATCCAGCCGGGCCTGCGCCGCAACCCGCGACGCGCGCATCTGCTGGTGTCGACGGTGCTCGGCAAGCATCTGCCGACGGACCCACGGGTGGTGCTCGATGCGGGCAACCGGCTCGGTGACCTGGTGCGCGGAGTGCTCGGTGACCGGGAAGCGGTCGTACTCGGGTTCGCCGAAACCGCAACAGGTCTCGGTCATTGTGTGGCGGCGCGGATCGGTGCGGGCTGCTACCTGCATTCGACCCGGCGAGACGTCGCCGAAGCGGAGACACTCACCGGGTTCGAGGAGGGGCATTCGCACGCCACCTCGCACCAGCTGCAACCTGCACCGGCCGATATTTTCGCCAACGACCTCCCGCTCGTGTTGGTAGACGACGAGATATCCACCGGCGCTACGGCTCTCGATGCAATCCATGCGCTGCACGCGTTCTCGCCGAGGTCGCACTACCTGCTTGCCTCGCTGGTGGACATGCGCACCGAGGATGATCGCGCCGCTTTCGATGCGGCGGCGCAGCGAATCGGCGCGCGGATCGACACGGTGTGCCTCGCGTCCGGCCGCACCGCATTGCCGGACGGATTGGTGGACGCGGTCGCCGCGCTACCCGAACCTGAGCTGAATCCCATTGCTGAGCAGCGAGGTTCGTTCACGCGAATGGAACTACCGTGGCCCGCGGCGGTGCCGGAGGGCGGTAGGCATGGGATTCTGCGTTCGGACATGACCGCGTTCGATTCCGCTGTCACCGCTGCGACCGAGGTGGTGCGGACGAAGCTCGATGCGGAATTCCCCGGCCGGCCGGTGATCGTGCTCGCGCACGAAGAGTTGATGTACATGCCGCTTCGGATGGCGGCGCAACTCGCCGAATCCGGCATGCCGACCCGGTACCAGACCACTACGCGGTCACCGGCGTACGTGCTTGACGAACCCGGTTATCCACTGCGTCGTGGATTCCGTTTCCTGGCACCGGAGGTCGGTCAGGAGCAGCCTCGCTACCTTTACAACGCGCATTGGGCCGAGGAGTTTTCCGGCGCGCGCGATCCGGAGTCGATGCAGCGGTCGAGCCGACTCGTCGGCACCGACGAAAGCCTCGGCAGCCAGTCGGCGAATTCCACAGCGGGCGGCGCAGCGGACGGCGATCCGGTCCTGGTTGTCGTCATCGATTCCCCTGCCGACACCGCCGAACTCGTTGCCGACGGTGGGTTGATCGATGTGCTCACCGCCTCCGGCGCCGATGCCGTCGTCGCGGTGTTGCCCGGTGCTGATCCGCGCATGCTGCACGCAGGGCGGGTCGATCAATTGCCGTCGGGTACGGCAGTGCCCGACACGGACGCCATGATGAGGTCAGCTGCTGTGAATACCGTCCCCGCAGTGGAACTTCCCGCTCCGCTGCACGGTCCGGACTTCGGATCGTATGCGCCCGAAGAGGTTTCCTGGCTGCTGAAGGATTTGTCCGACGTCGACCTCGAGGCGGACGTCGCTGAGCGGGAGCGTCGGATCCAGGCGGGAGTCGCGCATTACGCCGAATCGCTGCCGGTCGAATATCAGCCGGATGCGGCCTATCGGTCGTTGTTCGACGAGGTGCTCGAGGCCAGTGCCGAGCGGCTCGCGCTTGCCGTCGCGACGGTGGCGGAGCTGGTTGTCGCCGAGCGCGGCAACGATATCGTGCTGGTGTCGTTGGCTCGTGCCGGCACTCCAGTGGGTATCCTCATGCGCCGCTGGCTGGCCGCCGGCCGTTGCGGCGACCTGCCGAGTCTCGAGGTGCCGCATTATGCGGTGTCGATCGTGCGTGATCGCGGCATCGATGCCGTCGCATTGGACTACCTTGCCAAGCATCATGATCCGGCGTCGGTGGTGTTCGTCGACGGTTGGACCGGCAAGGGCGCCATCACCAGGGAACTCACCGAAGCGCTCGACGCGTACCACGCCGCGGGTGGCGCTCGGTTCAACGACGAACTGGCCGTACTCGCCGATCCGGGGCATTGCGTGCGTACCTACGGCACCCGCGATGACTTCCTTATCGCGTCGGCCTGCCTGAATTCGACCGTCTCCGGGCTGATTTCACGCACGGTATTGAACGACACCCTGATCGCACCCGGCGATTTCCACGGCGCGAAGTTCTATCGCGAGCTGACCGGTGACGATGTCTCCGTGCGTCTGCTCGACGCGGTGAGCGGCGCTTTCGACGCGGTCCGAGACCGGGTGCCCGCCGAGGTCGCTGCCATCCGCGACAGCAACCGGACACCGACCTGGTCGGGCTGGGCCTCGGTGGAGCAGGTGCGTGAGCAGTACGGCATCGGTAGCGTGAATTTCGTGAAACCCGGTGTCGGCGAGACCACCAGGGTGCTGCTGCGTCGCGTGCCGTGGCGGGTGCTCGTCCGTGCGGCCGATGCGCCCGAGCACGCCCACCTGCGCTTGCTTGCCGCGGCCCGCGGTGTCCCGGTGGAGGTCGTGGGAGACCTCGCCTATTCGTGCATGGGATTGATCAAGGACGTACAGCAGTGATGCACCTACGAAGCCTACGAAGACAGACGCTGGTAGCCACCGACCTGGACCGGACGATGATCTACTCGCGCAACGCTTTCAGCGCGGCCACCGCGGTGCCGACGGTGTGTGTGGAGCATCTGGAAGGTGAGCCACTGTCGTTCATGACGACCACCGCGGCCCTGCGGATGCAGACCCTGACCGAACCCGCCGCCGTCATTCCGACGACCACCCGCACCATCAAGCAGTTCGAACGCATCCAATTGCCAGGCGCCCCATGGCGATACGCGATCACCAGCAACGGCGGCAATATCCTTGTCGACGGTGTGCCCGATATGCGCTGGCGCATCGATATCGACGACCAGGTTCGCGCGGGCGGTGCGACGCTGTCGGAGATCAATGCCGAGCTCCGTGCGCGCATCGATGACAGCTGGGTCACCAAGTTCCGTGTCGCCGACCACCTGTTCAACTATCTGGTGGTCAAGCCGAAAGAGGTGCCCGAGGGTTTCCTCGCCGAATGGGACGGCTGGTGCCGCACTCGCGGGTGGTCGGCCTCCCAGCAGGGCCGCAAGATCTACACCATGCCGACGGCCGTCTGCAAGAGCCACGCCGTCCAGGAAGTTCGCCGCCGACTGGTCGAGAACGGCGAGCTGTCCCATGCCGCAATGACTCTCGCGGCCGGCGATGGCGCACTGGATGCCGAAATGCTCCGCACGGCCGACTCGGCCATCCGACCCCGCCACGGCGAACTCGAGCAACTGAACTTCACTCATCCCAATCTCACCATCACCCGGGCCTCGGGCATCCTCGCCGGCGAGGAGATCATCAACTGGTTCATCAAAGCCGCGCCGCTGTCCGCTGAATAAGGGGTGACCGGGAAATCACCCATCTTCCTGCTACTCGCCGCTCCGGTAGCCCTACCGGAGCGGCGCGGTGGCATCACTCGACTGCGGTTCCCTCGAGCTCGACCATCTGGCCGGGGATCGCCAGCCGGGTGACCCCGAGCATCGTGGTAGTCGGCGTCACCCCGGCAGCGCCCAACCGCGACGCCAGCACGCCGTAGTGCTGGAAAAGCAGATCGACGTCGGTGGTGTAGACGTTGAGCCGGACGAGGTTCGCGAGGGACATGCCGGCCTCTCCGAGCACGGCCTCCAAGTTGTCTAGGCTCAGCGCCAACTGCGCAGCCATGTCACCGGCATGCTGGGGCTTGCCGTCGGCGCTCATCGCGGTCTGCCCGGAGCAGTACAGGGTCCGGGTGTGCCCGGAGACGAGCTCACCCTGGTTGAATCCCATCTCCACCGACCACGTCACCGGGTTGACTGCCGTTCGTTCCACTACCACTACAGCTCCCATTCGATTTGTTGAAGTACGGACGTCCAGCGGCCCGGTAGCCGCTGTCTGTGACGCCGTGGTGGTAAGCCTCCCAGCGAATCACGACATCCTGTGTCGTGTATTCGGTAAAGTTTTCGTATGCGCGCCGACCGGTTGGTGTCGCTGGTGCTGCTGCTGCGCCAGCGCGGTCGGCTGACTGCGACCGAGCTGGCCGACGAACTAGAGGTGTCCACCCGCACCGTGCTGCGCGACATCGAGGCGCTGTCCGCGGCCGGTGTCCCGGTCTTCGCCGAACGCGGCCGGTGCGGCGGTTTCGCGTTGTTACCTGGGTTTCGGACCGAGCTCACCGGGCTGAACCACGACGAGGCGCTTGCCTTGCTGGTGGCCGGATCGCGGCGCGGCGCACAGGCATTCGGCCTCGGCTCGGCGCTTGCTTCGGCGATGCTCAAGGTGGTTGACGCGCTACCCGAAAGCTATCGGGACACCGCAGCTGACGTGGCCGAGCGATTGCTCATCGACCCGGAGACCGATCTGCTGTCGCGTCGGCTGGTCGCTGAGGAGGTGCCCGGCACCATCTTGGCCGAGGTCCGGCGCGCGGTGTTCGCCGGAAACAAGCTGCGCATCCACTACGCGGCGCTCGACCAGACCCCGAAGTGGCGCACGGTGGACCCGATCGGCCTGGTCATCGTTCGCGACCGGGGCTACCTGCTGGCCACGAGATCTGGCGCGGACCGTACCTACCGGCTGTCGCGGGTGTTGGCTGCAAAGGAACTTCCCGAACCGGCACAGCGACCAGACCGCGTCGATCTGGACCGGGCCTGGCAGGAACGCAGCACACAGTTTCGGACCAGCGGCGACCAAATCGCCGTGCTGGTACGGGTGAACCCGGCGCGGCGGGAGGACCTGGTGAGCACCGCGCTGGCCGTCCACACCGAGGAACCGGACGCAAACGGCTGGCTGCGGCTGGAGGTGACCTTCCAAGATTCACGACACGCCGAATGGGCGCTGTGGCAGCTCACTACGGACGCGGAAGCCCTGGCCCCACAGTCGTTGCGCACATCCCTGCGCAACCGCGCCGCCGTGATTGCCACCCGCTACGCAGAGTCATCCTGAGAGTTGTCGCCGCGTGCCGAGCCGCTGCCGACGCGATTCGGACCGTTCCATATTGGTAGATGCAAGCCCACCGAACCACGCGTGCGCAACGCGCAGTGCTGCCTGGTGTTGTGGACCGTCACCAATGTCCCACCCCGTAACACCTTGCCGTCGGGGCCCTGGTGGGATTGTTCACCTCGGTGGTGTGAGCTTCCGGAGTCCTGAAGGTAATTGTCTTTGAACAACTTTCACCTTCCAGATAGTTCCGAAACCGAGATCCGCGCGGTGTGGCGACCGTCGGCCGCCGACGCTTCGCGCGGACTCCAGGCTCTCTGGTGGACCGTCGATAGAGGAGGGCCCGAGAACGGCACCACAGCTCGTCCTTCCGGTGAGAGGGCTGGTTGTGGTTGTGTTGTCGGGCAGTTGGATGAGTTCAGGTGTCGGCTGTTCTGTTATCTGGTGCGTACTTCGGTGGCCGATGTGCAGTCCAGGGCTCGGGCTGCTGCCTGTCGGCATTCGGTCAGGTCCAGGTCGCGGACCGCCGCCTTGACCAGTGGGATCGCGGGTGGGGCGACGCTGAGTTCGTGGACGCCGAGTCCGAGTAATAGTGGGGCTGCTACCGGGTCGGCGGCGGCTTCGCCGCAGACCGCTACTCGTGCGGATCCGGCCGATTCGCAGACCATGGCGATCAGCCGGAGTACGCCGGGGTCGAGGGGGTCGGCGAGGGTGCTGAGGGCTTCGTTGCCGCGTTCGGCTGCGAGCGCGTACTGGGTGAGGTCGTTGGTGCCGATGCTGAAGAAGTCGACGTGATCGGCAAAAATTGCCGTTTTCGCTGCTGCCGCGGGCACTTCCACCATGATGCCGACCTCCGGTGTGATACCGGGCGGGGCGACTTCTTCGAGGATGCGGCGGGCGGCAAGCAGCTCCTCCAATTGCGTGACCATGGGGAACATCACGCTCACCGGATGGTCGGCGGCGACTCGGCAGATAGCGGTCAGCTGGTCGCGCAGCAATGCGGGGCGGGCAAGGGCGAGGCGGATGCCTCGGACGCCGAGGAAGGGGTTGGCTTCGGTCGGTTGATCGATGTAGGGGAGCGGTTTGTCTCCACCGACGTCGAGGGTGCGCAGTACGATGCGGCGACCACCGAATGCCTCGGCCACCGCGCGGTATACCTGCTCCTGCTCATCGATGGAGGGCGCGTCGTCACGGCCGAGGAACAAGAACTCGGTGCGCACCAATCCGGCCAGGTCCGCGCCGTTGCGCACGGCTTCGGTCGCGTCGAGGTCGCTGCCCACATTCGCCGCGATGTGAATGGTCACCCCGTCACGGGTGATCGCGGGTTTGTCGGCCGCTGCCTCGGCGGCTCGACGTTGTTCGCGTTGCCAGATCGCGAGCCCGGTGAAGGCCGCGAGGGTTGCCGCGTCGGGCTCGATCACGAGTCTGCCGGTGCCGCCGTCCACTGCGATAACAGTCCCGTCCTGGACCGCGAGCACATGGGCACCCGCACCCACCACGGCGGGGATGCCGCGCGCACGAACGATGATGGCGCTGTGCGAGGTCGGGCTGCCCTGGGCGAGCACGATTCCCGTGACGAGGTCGCGGTCGAGTCCGGCCGCCTGGGCAGGCGTCAGGTCCGCCGCGACGAGAATTCCTGCGCGACTGATCATCTCGGTGGAGTGGCCCAGCATCGCCGCGAGCACCTGGTCGCGTATGGCTCGCAAGTCGGCGGCGCGGGCCCGCTGGTAGTCGTCGGTGAGCCGATCCAGGTCGGCGGCAGCCGATTCCAGCACCTCGGACCACACCCCGGCAGCAGAGCCCGCGGCATCGATGCCCTTATGGACGGCGCCGATCAGCTCGTCGTCATCGAGTAGCAGCAGGTGCGCCTCGAAGATTTCGGCCTCCGCACCCGCATGCGCGTGAGTTCGCTCGATGTCGGCACGCACGGCCGCGATGGCCGCATCGAACAGTTCTCGCTCTACTTGTGGTGGGCCGGAGGGAGTTTCGGGCACATCGAATTCAGTCTGCCCGATCCGCCAAGCACGCCCGATACCAATGCCCGCAGACGCGGGAACTGGGCCTGCGCTCTGTCCGGTGGGTGTGGGAGTCGGGCCTTGACCGGTGGGCGAGAGCATTGAGCCCACGCGCTGACTAGGCGAGGGGTTTAGGCCTGTGCTCTGACTGGTGGGCGAGGGGATTGGGCCTGCGCTCTGACCGGTGGGCGAGGGAATCAGACCTGCGCTCTGACCGGTGAGCGTGGGAAAAGGACCTTCGTCATGACCAGTGGGCTTGGAAAATTGGCCTGTGCCGTGATCCGTCGGCGCGGGAATTGGGTGATCGGCAGGCGCCGGATACGGGCCGGCTCCCTTGCTGGTGCGGATGGAAGACCCGGCAGTGTCAGGTTCAGCGATGGCCCGACCGGCCGTCTCGTCGAATCGGCGAGCGGCAAGGGCGAGTACGCGGTCCACCGCATCCTTTGCGCTCGGACCTGTTGCCACGACCTCGATTTCATGGCCGGAGAGCGCACCGAGGGCGGCGACCCGGCTCAAGCTTGTTCCCGAAGCAGGCCCGGCGCCGGTCGACAGATTGCGCAGTCGGACGGTCGCCGCGAGGCGGCGTATCTCGGCGACGAGGCGTGCTGCCGGACGGGCATGCAGCCCATGGTCGTTCGTGACGACAAATGTGCCGGTAGCGGTCGGCTCCGCGCTGCTGGTGCCCGGTTCCATAGCGGCCGACGCTGTCGAGTCGCTGCCGGGCAGTGTTTGCGGCGCACCGCGCACACCTTCGGCCGCAGCCGACATCAGCTCAGGCGCACTGTCCGTGATGGCTTGCGGTTGCTGGAGGTGAGTTTGCTTGCCCGCCAATGCGTTCTCGGCCTCGTCCGCGGCTTCCGCGAGCCCCGCGCCACCGGCCGCCGCGACGGCGGCCGCGATCAGGCCCTCCACGAATGGCGCCGAACACAAGCGCACCTGATGCGGCGAAGTGAGCAGATCCACCGCGAGTTCGGCGGAGAGCACAGCGCTGCCGAGGTCCATCAATACCAGTGCGCCGTCGCCGGAGTCGGCGTCGGCGATCGCATCGGCGACGGCGATCGCGTCGGTGCCGAAGGTGTGCTCGTCGAGCCCGGCCGCCACCTCGATGCGGATCGGCTGGTCGTGCAGCATCTCGGTGGCCAGCGCGACAGCGGCGGTGGCGAGGGCACGGCTGTGTGAGACGGCGACGATGCCGATCATCGAACCGCCTGTCTCGCGGCGAGCACCAGCAGTGCCGCACTGGTCGCGCCCGGATCCTGATGCCCGACACTGCGTTCGCCGAGGTAGGAGGCGCGGCCCTTGCGTGCGAGCATGGGAATGGTCGCGTCGCGTCCGGCCTCGGCCGCGGTTACCGCGGCCTCGAGTGCCGCGGCGAGATCAGCCCCGGCAGCGAGGCGCTCATCGAGCGCGTCGGCCGCGGGCGCAAGCGCGTCGAACATCGTCTTGTCCCCGGATTCCGCCTTGCCGCGTGCCACGATCCCGTCGAGCCCGGCCCGGAACGCCTTCGCGAAACCGGCTGCGTCGAAGTCGGTTTCGGCTGCGGCGGCCGCGCAGCGCAGGAAGAATGTGCCGTAGAGCGGCCCGCTCGCACCGCCGATCGTTCGAATCAGCGTCATGCCGACCTGTTTCAGCTGTTCGGGCGGTGTTGTCGGCGCGGACTCGGCCAGCGCCGCGACGACCGCTGCCGTCCCGCGCTGCATATTGCTGCCATGATCGGCATCGCCGATGGCCGCGTCGAGCTCGGTGAGTTCGTCGGTGTGCTCGTCGATCAGCTCGGCGAAGCGGCGCACCCAGTGGATCGGATCGATCATCGTCACACTCCCCAGCGCAGGGCGGGCGTGCGCACCGGCGCATCCCACAGAGTCAGTAGGTCGTCGTCGACCTTGGTCAATGTCACCGAACATCCCGCCATCTCCAGCGAGGTGATGTACGGGCCGACAAGGGAGCGGGCGATCCCGATCCCGTGGCCGCCCAGGATGCGGGCCACCTCGTTGTACATCACGTACAACTCCAGCAGCGGCGTGCCACCCATCCCGTTCACGAAGCAGATCACGTTGTCGCCCTTGGTGAACGGCAGATCGGTGAGGATGGGCTCCACCAGCATTGCGGCGATCTCCCGCGCGGGCGCGAGCGGCGCGCGGTGGCGGCCGGGTTCCCCGTGGATGCCGACGCCGATCTCCATCTCGGTCTCGCCGAGCTCGAAGGTCGGCTTACCGGCAGCGGGGACGGTGCAAGAGGTCAGCGCCATGCCCATACTGCGTGAGTTGGCGTTCACGGTGCGGGCGACCTCGGCGACCTCGGCGAGCGACCTGCCCTGTTCCGCGGCGGCGCCCGCGATCTTCTCCAGCACGACGGTGGCGCCGACGCCACGGCGGCCTGCCGTGAAGAGGCTGTCCTGCACGGCCACATCGTCGTTCACCACAACCGCGGTGACCGCGACCCCCGTTTCGGCGGCAGCAAGCTCGGCAGCCATCTCGAAGTTCATGATGTCGCCGGTGTAGTTCTTGACGATGTGCAGGACCCCGGCACCGGCATCGATGGCCGTGGTGGCACCGAGGATCTGGTCCGGGACAGGGGAGGTGAAGACTTCCCCGGCGCACGCGGCGTCGAGCATGCCCGCGCCGACGAAACCGCCGTGCATCGGTTCGTGCCCGGAGCCACCGCCCGACAGCAGCGCCACTTTGCCCGGTCGCGGTGCGTCGGCGCGAAACACGACCTTGTTCTCGATGTCGACCCGCAGTTCGGGGTGGGCCGCGGCCATGCCCGACAGCGCTTCTCGGACGACATCGGCCGGATCGTTGATCAGTTTCTTCATCGATTCTCCTGTTATGCGGCGGTTTCGAGCGCGTCGTGATTTGCGCCTGCCGAGGTCTTGATGTGGGTCAGGGCGCGGGCAGCGAAGGCGGCGGCGACACCGGCGAGAAATTCGGCGGCGAGATACACCGGCGCTTGGCTCCAAGCCACCTCCGCGCCCCACACCTGCTGTACGAGCATCGGCCCGAGCGTCCGCGCGGGGTTGATGGACGCGCCGGTGGCGGGTGCGACAGGGATGATGGCCGCGAACACCACGAGTCCGATGGCAACGCCTGCGAAGCCGGGCGCCGCGGCGCGATGCACGACGAGCAGCACGGTCAGCACGAGAATGAAGGTGCCGACGAACTCGGCGATGAACGCCTGCCCTGCGCCGACGCCTTGGCCGTAGGCGGCGACACCGAGGCCGACCGCGCTGGCACGGTCGCCGAGCACACCGATGATGGCGAACGCGCCGAGCACCGCACCCGCAACCTGGGCGGCGAGGTAAGCCGGAACCTGTCGCCACGGGAACTGCCCGTTCAACGCGAGCGAGAGGGTCACCGCAGGATTGATGTGGTTTCCTGAGACGTGCCCGAAGGCGTACACGGTGGCCAGGACCACGGTGCCGAAGGCAAGCGAGATCATGCCGAGGTCGGCCATGGTGAACGGTGCGTCGCCGTTCACCATGAGCGTGGCAGGTACCGATCCGACGCCGATGAAGACGAGGAAAGCCGTGCCGAGCACTTCCGCCGCAAGTTTTTGCGGCGTCCGCAGTCCATCCATGGGAGACTCCCGAAATTGTTTCGAACGAGATTCGACAATGTCGAATGTGATTCGTAGAGTACGTGGATGTAGCGCAGGTCACAAGAGTCAGTGGGATTCGGCCGCCTGCGACTGCTTGCAGGTCGCTCGAAAGCACAGGGAGGAAGCCGCGTGATCCAGTCGGTCGACCGGGCCGTTCGCATACTGTTCGCACTGCAGGGCGCGCGGCGGATGACCCTGTCCGAGCTCGCGGCGGAGCTCGGACTCGCGGCGACAACGGTGCACGGCATCGTCCGGACGCTCGCCGCCCACGGTGTGGTCGTGCAGGAACACGGCGGCGGGCGCTACCAGCTCGGACCTGCCGTGTTGCGGCTCGGCAACGTCTACCTCGACACGCTCGACCTGCGGGCCAGGGCCCTTACCTGGTCACACGAACTGGCGCGGACCACCGGACTCGCCGTCCGGGTCGGCGTGCTCTTCGGCGACGATGTGGTCATCATCCATCACGAACCCCGACCGGACGGCAGTAGGCAAATGCCCGAGGTCGGCATCGAAATACCGTCCCACGCAAGCGCTCTCGGCAAGGCCATGCTCGCGTTCCTGAAGCCGCTCGAGGCGACGACGCTGCGTAGCATGACCGGCGAAACGATCACCGATCCCGCGGCCTTCCTCGAACACCTGCAACCGGTCGCATCGTCGGGTCTCGCCTACGAATGCGACGAGGCGGTGCTCGGCGAATCCTGTGTGGCCGGAGCCATTTTCGATCGCACCGGCAGCGTCGTCGGCGCGGTCGGCGCAGTCATTCCGACGCCGGATTGGCCCGCCTCCGACGTCACCGTCGACGCAGTCCGCACCACCGCGCGCACCATCTCCCGCGAACTCGGTTCCACCCGCTGGCCTGCCACCCCGGATCGGTGATCCGGCGCTGCTTGCTCGTCTATTTACCGCAGTCCAATTCTCGCGGTCGCCGGCGTCCGAATGGCCTGGGCTTCAGGGGTTTCGAAGGTGCTCTTGAAATCGGGGCATTCGACCAGCGGCTCGTGGGTGCAGGTCGATGCGTGGCGGAGGCTGTCGCGCATTCGGATGAGCCGGGCGATGTCGTCGTCGAGGTCGCGGGCTTTGTCGGCCATGCGGGCACGCAGTTCGGTGTCGCTGGGGGTGGCTCGGATGAAGCGGGCAATTTCGGCGATGGTGAAGCCCGCGCCGCGGGCGCAGGCGACCAGGGCGAGGCGGCCGAGGATGTCGGGTCGGTAGGTGCGCCGTAATCCGTTGCGACCGTCGGCGGCGATGAGGCCGCGCTTCTCATAGAAGCGCAGTGCCGATGGGGCGAGCCCCGCGCGTTCGGCCACCTCGGCGATATCCAGCAGGGCGTCGGCCATGTTTCTCCTCGGCTTGCAGGCGCAGACTTGAATTGCGCTTCAAGTCAGAGGTTACACCGAGTTCGCGTGCGCGGCCGGCGCGGCTGCAACAATCGATCATTGTGGCTATCTCAGGTGCCGAAGCCGTCCTTTTCGATGTGGACGGAACGCTCGTCGATCATGAGGCTGCCGCGGAGGCGGCGGTCTGCGCGGGCTTCCCGTTCGTCCCCGATCGGGATGCGCTCGTGCGCCGGTGGCGGGAGTTGGAAGCGTGGGCGATGGATCGCTACCTGGCGGGTGCGCTGACTTTCGCCGAGCAACGACGCCTGCGGATCAGCCATCTCGCCGACGAATTCGGCCAGGGAGCCTGGTCGGAAGACCGTGTGGACACCTGGTTCTCGGAGTATCTCGTGCAGTACGAGGCGGCGTGGCGGACCTATCCCGATGCGATGCCCACCCTTACCACGCTCGCTGCCGAGCACGGCGAGCTACGGCTGGGCGTGATCACCAATGGCGATTCGGCTCAGCAGCGCCGCAAGCTCGCGAAGGTCGGTCTGGCCGACCTGTTGGAATCCGTGACTGTCTCCAGCGAAGTAGGCGTCGCCAAGCCGAACCCGGCGATCTTCCAGGCCGCATGTGATGCGCTGCGGATGCCGTCCGCGCGGATTGTCTACGTCGGCGATCGGTTGCGGACCGACGCCGAAGCGGCGATTGCTGC
This sequence comes from Nocardia sp. CWNU-33, assembly GCF_046764895.1. Classification (NCBI taxonomy): domain Bacteria; kingdom Bacillati; phylum Actinomycetota; class Actinomycetes; order Mycobacteriales; family Nocardiaceae; genus Nocardia; species Nocardia sp. CWNU-33. The sequence continues at coordinate 101,582 of NZ_JBKOQN010000022.1, forward strand.
TGGGCTGCAGGGGATTTGGCTGGATCGAGACGAAACCGGCGTCGCCACCATGGCCACGCGCATCACGAGACTGACCGAGCTGCCGCCGCTGATCCGCGGGTAGTCCCGGAATCGGCTGTGGATCAGCCGCGGTCGTGTCTCCCGACCGGACCGCCGGGCTCAGTCGTAGTGCTGACCACCCAACTGCTGGGCGATCACACCTTGCAATCGTTGCAGGCCACCGACGGTCATGCCGCTCTGCAGCTGACCCTCGATAGTGCGCACCAGCATGGAGTCGCTGAGCACCTTTTCGCTGGATTGGATCAATACCGTTCCGCTGCCGGTGAAGTCGAACTGTCGTTCCTCACCGGAGTTGACGCCGAACCGGGCTGCGCCCGCCGCGAGGAAATTCGTCACCCACCGCTGGTCGTAGTGATGGCTGGGCGAAGGGCAATCCGCCCAGCCGACAAGGGATTCCGGGTCGACCCGTAGCGGCGGCTCCGCGAACATGACGGGGCCATTGGACGAGGCGAGGAACTTACCCGTGCCGATCAGCGTGAGGAAGCCGGGGACGATGGACTGGTTGAGCGACAGACCCGGCTCGAAGGCGAGCAGGTTCGCCGCACGGATGGTGAGGTTGCCGTTGTCCTCTAGGTCATAGGAATTGATGTCGTAGCCGCGGTCGCCGATGATGAGCTTGCCGTGGCCTTCTGCGACCACATAATCACCGGTGAACAACGGCGCGGAGAACTGCTGGGACACCATGTGCAGCAGTCCACCCTGCAGGCCGTGGGTGAGCATCTGGAAGCGCATATCGCCGTAGTAGGCGATCATCGCGCCCTTGCGCATGAACCACGGCTTGTTCAGGTCGATGCAGTAGGCGTAGCTGTTTCCCGGAATGTTGTCGCTCTCACCGAGATTCAGCGGATTCAAAATCTGGGACATGGCTCACAACTTCTCTTCTGAGGCCTGCACGTACACGACACCCTGTCCGACGCAATGCAATTGCATCGCCTCGCCGGCTCCACGTCCTACCGCGTCGCGCCAGCTCATCGCCGTCTTCAGCTCGGTCTGCACATTGCCATAGGTGGCGACGAAGGCCTGCGGATCGACCACGATCGGATTCGGCCCGCCCACTTGCAGTTCCAGGAATCCGCCGTGCGCGAGCAGCACCGCCGAACCCTGACCCGCGAGCTGGGTGGTGAACATGCCCTGCCCGGTCAGCGCGCCGCCGGCGGCGCCGCGCAGCGCACCCATCAGGCCGCCGCCACCGCCGCCGCCCGAACTCATCACCGACACCACCGAACTCTGCAATCCGGCAGTGTTGGCAAGCAGACGCGAGGCCTCGACGCGCAGCGTCGCCCCCTGCTGCATGTGGACCACGTGCACCTCGAGCCCGGCGAATCCGTAGTGCACCGCACCGGAGCCCTGGGCCAACATGGTGCGCTCGTGCTCACCGGCCATCATGCGGCCGGCCATCCGCATCAGCCCGCCGCCACTGCCCATGCCCTGGCCGCCCGGAATCTGGTGCGGCGCAAAGGAGACATCGCCGGTATAGAACAGCATCGCGCCGTTGCGGGCGACGACACCGCCTGCCATGCCGACATCGACCTTGACGACTTTGCCGTTGACCTTCTCGAACATCGCCCGTACCTACCGTTCCGCCGGCTGGATCAACACCACGCCCTGACCATCCCAGCGCAGCGAAAACGCCTCGCCTGCGTCCTGGCCGACGAGGCTGCGCCACGACACGTCGGTGACGAACGAGTGGTTGAGATTGCCGCGCGCCGCGACGAAGGCGTCGGGGTCGACGACCAGCGGGTACTGCGGCGACACCTCGAGATGGATCAGCGGCCCGCCCGCCGAAAGCAGCGCGACCTGACCCTGTCCCGACACCGTGGTGGTGAACAGCCCCGCTCCGGTGGAGGCGCCGCGCACCCCGGCGAAACGTACATCGGTGCGCAGATTGCCCGCGAAGGCGAGCAGCTGCTGCGATTCGACCTGCAGCGTCTCGTTGTTGAGGTTCACTACGGTGACGTGCTGGCCGTTCACCGCGAAGAAGACCCTGCCGTGCCCGTTGCACTCCATCAGCGACAGCTTCTCACCGGTGGCACGCCGCTTGAGCCCGGCAATCACACCGTCACCGCCGCCGAAACCGGCAGATTTGAACTGCACATTTCCTTCGTAGGCGATCATCGAGCCGGAGATCGCACGGATACTTGTTCCGGCGAGGTGGGCCTCGATCACCTTTTTCGACTGCTCGAAAAGTTGCGCCATAGGGGAGTTTGCCTGCTGTCTCGATCGGGAACATGGGAGTATTCGCCACATTCCAACTGCCTGCGGTCACCTTAACGGACACAGCCGGACGCAGTCCGTTATCGACTCGTGCAGCCTCGCTTTCGCGGAGCCGGTGTCATGGCGGCATCCGTTCGGTTCGTTTCTCGTAGAGTGGCAACGTACGCACCGACAAGCGAAGGGTCGACCTTGTCCGCAACACTCGCCAAGGGCCAGAACGGTCCACTGGCCACCAACGACGTGGTGATCTCCATCCAGCTCACGGCACCAGCGGATCTGTCCGCGCTGCTGGTTACCGAGCGGGGCAAGGTCCGTTCCGACGCGGACTTCGTCTTCTTCAACCAGCCGAACGGGCCTGGTGTGAACCTGCAACCCGCGCCGCAGGGACAGCCCATGTCGCTGGCGGTGTCGCTGAGCGCGGTGCCCGCCGATATCGATCAGATTCGCGCGGTGATCACCCTCGACGACGCGTCGAGCAGCTTCGGCCGCTTTCCCGCGCCGACCGCGATCGTCTCGGATTCGTCCGGTAATCGGTTGTACGAGTACCAGGTCGACGGTTTGCAGAGCGAGTCGATCGTGATCGCGCTCGAACTGTATCGGCGGCAGGGTGCCTGGAAGGTGCGCGCTGTCGGACAGGGGTACGCGGGTGGGTTCGCGGCACTGGTCACCGACCACGGCGTGACGGTCGACGACGCCCCTGCCGCGGCGCCGCAGGCTGCGCCTGCGCCGCCCCCGGCCCAGCCCGCACCGAATTACCCGCCGCCGACCACCCCCGCCTACCCGGCCCAGCCCGCGCCGCAGTACGCGCCGACCCAGGCGGCCCCGCCCGGACCCGGTTACCCGCCGCCGCCGGCCGCGGGCTACCCGCCGCCGGGGCCCGGTTACCCGCCGCCGCCCGCACCGGGGCCGGGTTACCCGCCGCCCCCGCAGCAGGCCGCGCCGCAGCAGGCGCCCGCCGAGGTGAGCCTGAGCAAGGATCGTCCGGTCAGCCTGCAGAAGGGGCAGCGGGTCACGCTCCGCAAGGAAGGCGGCGCGGCGCTGACTTTCGTCAAGATGGGTCTCGGCTGGGATCCGGTGCAGACACGAGGCATGTTCGGCAACCGGACCGTCGATGTAGACCTCGACGCCTCGGTCGCGATGTTCGCCGACGCGAACCTCGTCGACGTCGCCTACTACGGTCAGCTGACCTCCAAGGACGGCTCGGTCCGGCATCAGGGCGATAATCTCACCGGTGAGGGCGAGGGTGACGACGAGGTGATCCTGGTCGACCTGACCCGCATCCCGGCGCACGTCAGCACGCTGCTGTTCATGGTGACCTCCTACAAGGGGCACACTTTCGAGCAGGTCCAGAATGCGTTCTGCCGCTTGGTCGACGGCGCCAACAATGCCGAACTCGCCCGGTACACCATGGCAGGCGGCATGCGGTTCACCGCCATGGCGATGGCCAAGGTGTACCGCGTCGGCGGCGACTGGAAGATGCAGGCCCTCGGTGAGGGCTTCCAGGCCAAACATCCGGGCGAGGCGGTTCCGCAGCTCGGCCGGTTCCTCTCGGCCGGGTGATACGACAGCACGAACAACGGGGGCAGACAACGTGATTCAGCTCAAGGCCGGTCAGAACACGCCGCTGACCGGTGATATCGTTCGATTCAGCGCGAAAGCCGGTGCTGCGCTGGATGTTTCCGCACTGGTGGTGGCGCAGAACCTGCGCGTGCTCGCCGCCGAGGACTTCGTGTTCTATGACCGGCCGCGGACCCAGGGTGTCACGCTGTCGGACGGCTCGGTGGCGATCCGGCTCGCCGAGGTCCGCGCCGATGCCAGCGCGGTGCTGCTGGTGGTCAGTGCCGATCCGGCTGTGCCCGCCCAGCCGGGCGGCCTCGGGCCGGTGACCGCGGAGTTGTTCGAAAATGATGTGGTCGCGGCGGAATTCGCGATCACCCCGTTGGCCGGGGAGACCGCGCTGATCTGCCTGGAGGTGTATCGGCGCGGCAGCGGATGGAAGCTGCGCGCGGTCGGTCAGGGTTACGCGGGCGGACTCGCGCAGCTGCTGACCGCGCACGGGGTCGAGGTCGACGGCGTGGTGGACCAGCCCGCCGCGGCCGCGCCGCAGGCCGGTCCCGGTTCGCCGGGCGCGCGATCGGATGGTCAGGACACCATTCCCGGCCCGGGGGCCGATTCCCGCGCGGCCGGACCCGTGCCGGTGGAGGTCGCGCACGGGCTCGACCGGCTGTGGATGATCTTCGAGGATGCCGCACGTTCGGCGGCCGCGCTCATCTCGGCACGCGACTATGCCGCCCAACGGCTCGATCACGAATTGTCCGCCGCGGTATCGGATCCCACCACGAGGAACACCCCGGCCGCCGAGGCAGCGCGGCAGGCCGCGCACCGCCGCAGCGACGAGCTGATCGCCGTCGCCGAGGGCAACCACCACCGCGACAGCCAACACCTCCTGCGCGAACTCGCCGACGCGGACCGGCTGCTGCCACCGTCGCTGGCGTCCTGGGAATCGCCCGCTTGGGACGGTACGCCCGCGGCGAGCGACGGCATCCGGCTCGGTGAGCTGCATGCGATCGAGCGGGGGCCGCTGCGGGTGCCGTACTGCGTGCCGGTGCCGTTGAATCGGCCGCTGTGGATAGACACCGAATCCAGCAGTGCGGCGGCCCCGGTCGTCGGTGCACTGCTGGCCCGGCTGCTCGCGGCCGATCCCGGGCGGCGCGTGCGCGTCGACATGATCGATCTGACCGGGGCGTTCCGTGGGCTCGTCGGACCGCTGACACCGGTGCTGAACGGACCGCCGGTCACCGACCATGCCGAGATCTCGGCGCGGTTACAGGCCTTGGTCGACGCGGCGGAGCTGGCCGAACTGGCCTATGAGGGCGGGGTTTTCACGCCCCCGGTCGAACATCGAGTGCTGCTCGCCGCGGATTTCCCGCACGGCTACCAGGCCGCCGATGCACAACGCATCGGGTCGCTGATGGTGCGTGGCGATCTGATCGGGTTGTCGACCATGATCGTCGGCAGCGACGAATCCGATTCCAGCGATCCCGTGGTCGCGGCGTTGTCGCAAGCCTGCAGGCATCTTCCGACAGTCGACGGCACACCGCTGTTCGATCCGTGGACCGGCAGCCCATGGCAGCTGGATCTGGACCTGTTGCCACGAGAGCCGGAGCGGCAGGCGCGCTACCTACGCGTGCACCAATGACGCCGCGGCGGTCCGCACCCGGTGTGTTCAGGTGCGGGCCAACGCAATTCGTGGGCGCAGTGGTTCGGGCAGCCACGGCAGCAGCGGGTCCGGTGTTCGATCGACGATGCCGCCGACCGGGTCGTCGATGAAGTCGCGGCGCACCAGGTCCTCCTCCGGCCGATAGATCTGTCGAATGATCAAGGCACACAGGGCGAGCACCGCGAGATCGCGCAGCACGACGGTGCCGGTGAACCACTCCTCGGGCAGGCCCTTGTGGTCGAGGCCGAGGTAGTAGAACATCCGTGGGACCCACACCAGCGCATCAACCGTCATCCACGCCAACAGGATCCGCCGGTGCGGCAGCGCAAGCGCAGCCAGAGGTACCAGCCACAGCGAATACTGTGGGCTCCACACCTTGTTCGTCAGCAGGAACGCGGCTACCACCAGGAAGCACAGTTGCGCGAGCCGCGGCCGGCGCGGCACGGTGAGCGCGATATAGCCGATCACCAGGCAGGCGGCGACGAACACCAGCAGTGACACCGCGTTCAGGATGGTCGGCTGCTGGTTGTGCGTGAGCTCCCCGTCGAAGCCGAGCCAGCCGGTGAACGAGGTGATCACGTTGTAGATGGAGTCGGGGTCGGCGTGCCGGGTGGTGTTGAGCCGGAAGAATTCGCGCCATCCGGTCGGGTACAGCAGGGCGATCGGCAGATTCACCGCCAGCCAGGTCCCGGCCGCGGCCGCGGTGGTCAGGGCGGCGGCACCGAGTGGGCGTGAGCTGAGCAACTGCATCCGGTCGCGCAGCCAGGCCAGTGCGGTCCGCGGACTGTCGATATCGCTTACCCGGAGTCCGGCCTGCGCGCTCGGCACCCGGTGCAGCGGGTCGGCGCGCAGGCACAACACCACGATCGGTCCGAGCAGCAGTAATGGGTACAACTTGGCCGCACCGCCGAGTCCGAGCAGCACGCCGGCCAGCAGCGGTCGTCGCCGGGCCCAGGCGAGCAGACCGGTCGCCGCGAATGCCGTCGCCAGCGCGTCGAAATTCGTAAAAGCGTGCACGATCACCAAGGGTGAAACCGCGATCATCGCCGCGTCCCAGATGCGGCGCCCGGCCAGTTGGGCCGAGGCCCACACGGTGACCAGCCAGGCCATAGCGAGGCCGAATGCGACGACATTGAAGTAGATGACCACCTGCAGCGCACCGGGCAACGGCAGTGCGTCCCAGGTTTTGGCGATCTCCATGGATATGTATTGATAAAGGCCCGACAGCACCGGGTACTCCATGTACCTCGTCTCGGTGCCGCCATCGGATGTCTGCTCGGACCAGGACTTCTTATAGGGGAACGCGCCCTCGTTCAGGCGCTCCGCCCCGTACAGCGGCACAGTGTCCGAATAGCACATGGCTGTGTATTGGCGGCCGTTGTTCCAGTCCAGGGTGAGCGAGCCGTCCGCGGTGCTGGTCTGCTGGATGCAGGGCGCCTTGGCTGTCCAACCGAGGGCGAGGAAAACCAGGGTGACGGCCAGCAGCACCCGCATCGGGGTCCAGAACCGGACGCGGCCGATCAGTGCGTGATCACCGACCGGGCCGCCGATCACGGTGCACAGCTGCGCTGTCAGGGAATCGTTGCGGCTGGGTCGGTCTCGCCCGTCGGCCGACCGCAGATCCGGCGCGAGCGGGGCCGGGGCTGTGTAGTGCGGTCCGGCGGACTGTCCCCCGCTGAACTTCGGCGCGCTCCCGTTCGTCGCCTCGTCCATCAGTTGCTGATCGCTCACGGCATCCGAGGCTACCGGCCCTGGCTGTCGGTCCGGATCGAGCGGGTGCTGTTCGCCCATGGTGGATCGCATCCGTCGGGGCTCTGGATGGCTGGAGATGCACCTTTTCGGCAGGTCGAGCGCTGTAGTATGCCGTTGATCGACCGGTGGTTCAGGGGGAGGTCGATTATTAGATGTGTAACAGATGTTACCAGGATCGAAAATGATGTTCGGCATTCGATAGTGCATTTTCGGATTCGTATTCTATTTATCTGTGAATCTTTACGGAATATTGCAGTGAAATCAACGTCGGTTTCAGACTGAGCGGCTGAGTATCGTGTTTGTGTAAAACCTGTCAGTGTTTCGATTATCGGGCCGAGCCCGGATTTCCTGGGCTACTCGCATCACCAACGAAACCGTGACTTCCAGTAGGCCACGGAGACAGAGGTTTGAATGGGAATGCAGTTGCGTTTGTCGCGACGGTCGTTCGTGCACTCCGCGGGTATCGGTGCCGGAATTGCCGCGACCGGGCTGACCAACGCCGTGGTCGCGGCAGCACCGCCGATCGCTCGGCGCGCTCCGGGACTTCCCGATGCCGCGAGCATTGCGGCGACCGATCCGGCGATGCTGTCCGCAGTGGAGGCGGCCAGCCTGCTGCAGGCCCGAGAGTTGCACCCGGTAGAGCTATTGGACGCTTGCATCGAGCGAAGCTCGGCGTTCGACGGCGCGACCGGGGCGTGGGTCCGTACCTACCCCGAGCTCGCCCACGAGCAGGCCGAGCGTGCGGCGGATCGGCTCTCGGCCGGGAACGCGCCGCTGATCTGCGGTCTGCCCATTGCGGTGAAAGACCTGTATGCCGTTGCCGGACTTCCGCTCACCGCATCGAGTCGCATTCTCGACGGCAATATCGCCGCGGGTGATTCGACGGTCTGGCGGCGTCTGCACGATAACGGCGCGGTCTTGATGGGGCACGTGCACAACGATGAGTTCGCGATCATGACGGACACGCTGCAGGTGGGGAATCCGTGGAACATCGACGAGTCCGTCGGCGGGTCCTCCGGCGGCAGTGCGGCCGCACTGGCCGCCAGGTTCGCGCCCTTGTCGATCGGCACCGACACGGGTGGTTCCCTCCGGATCCCCGCTTCCCGGTGCGGCGTCAGTGCGATCAAGCCGACCTTCGGGCGGTGCAGCAAATACGGCATCATTCCGGTGGTGTGGACCAGAGACCATCCTGGGCCGCTCGGACGCAGTATCGCCGACGCGTCGCTGCTGTTGTCGTACATGACGGGAGTCGACGCGTTCGACCCGGTGACAGCTATTGCGCCGCCGGTGCCCGACGGCGGGTTCCCGATCGCCGCAGTGGGGGGCGATCAACCGTTGGCGGGCAAGAAACTCGGTGTGCCGAGGGGGGTCACCGAGATGCTGCCCGACGCGCTCGCGACCTTGTTCGCACGCTTTCTGGACCTGTTCACAGCGTTGGGCGGCGAGACCCGTGATGTCACGATGCCCGCCGAGCCCGAAGGACTGCTCAGCAAGGACGCCGTGGAAGTCGGTTTGTATCACCGACAGTGGGCCGATCGGCTGCCGTCCTACCAACCGCCGACCGCCGCGATCGTCGGGTTGGGTCTCGCCGCCCTGGCCTCGCCCGCCGTGGACTGGTGGCAGCTGGCACGAGCGCGCGCGAGTTATCAGCGTGACTACAACCGAATGCTGGAAGACAGCGGATTGGACGCGGTGGTGTTGCCCGGTGCGATCACCGACGGCCTGCCGCGCAGCGCAGCCGCGGCCGTCTCGATCTTCGGGGCGAGCACCGTTCCCTTCGCGTGGGCGAACTACACCGGTGTTCCGGTGCTTTCGCTACCAGTCGAACGCTCGGCCGTGACCGGGCTGCCATTCGGTGTCCAGCTCGGTGGACGCCCATGGGCGGAAGCGGAGCTGATCTCGATCGGACTCGAACTGCAGGCAGCTGACCCCGTCTGGCGTGACATTCCACCGCTCTCGCCCAATGCGCGCGCATTGCCCGAGGTGTCCGTGTGCGCCCCCGGGCCGGGCCCCGATCCGACGAACACGGGCGCTGCGGCGCCGTCGTTCAGTTTCGTCCCGACGACGAGTACCGCACCGATTTAGGACGCGAGGCATCGCATGAGTCGGCTCGAGGAGGCGATCGGGTTGCTCAACTGCTCGTACCGCGCAGTTCGGAGTCGGCGATGATCTGCTGCATCGAGAATGGTATGCGGTGGTTTATTCGGCGCCGAAGGCCGTTGGTTGAAGCGAACATGACCGCGCTCGAATCGATGAACCTGGATCTGAGCGGCTATGTGACTTACTCTCGTCCGGATATGCGCGTGCATCACCCTTTTGTCGCCGATTCAGGAGTGTTAATATCGTGCTGGCTGGCTATTTATGAAGAATAGCCGACTATTCGCTGAATAGGGGTGGGTATGTTTACGAGATTCGTTGCTTCGGTGGCTGTTGCTGGTGCGACGCTGGTCGGGCTCGCCGGAAATGCGGTAGCCGGACATCCGTCCTACGCGGACTGTCTCGGCGGGAAAGGGGTGGCGGACAAGTGTATTCAGATATCGGACGGCTCCTGGGTTGTCCTCCGGGGCTACTGGTCGTTTACTGACTGTTTGAGCGATGCCGGTGCGCGGGAGAAGTGCTATCAGGATCCAAATGGCTTCTATTATAAGACGCCCATCTGATATATCACCCGACGAGGCCCTGGATTTGTCCAAGTAATTCTGGCCCCGGCTGACTGCCATTGGAATTGCAACGTTCGCAATCTAAGCAAGAGCAATCTGATCGAGTTCGAATCTCGCGATGAACTGTATCGTTCTCGATTCGAACTCGATCAGATTCGTATGTTCGGACTACCGGCCGCGCGTCGGCTGGGTGCCGTTACCCGACTGTCCTTCATCCGAGTTGCCATAGCCGTTCCCGTTCGGGCGCGGTGCTCCGGTGGCCGTCGGTGCCGAGCCGTCGGTCGGCGCCACCGGCTGCCCTGGCAGCGGTCCCGGTCCGTTCTCCTGTCGCTGCTGCGGCCGTTGTTGTGGCTGCGGCTGCGGCTGCACGCCGGGCACCGGGATGGTGATGCCGGGCAGGATCTCGACCTGGCTCGGCACGACCACAACGGGCGGCAAGAACGGTGCATCGGTGGCCGACGGTGCGGTGTAGGGGGCGCTCCACTCCGGCACGCCGGCTTGGCCCTTGATGGGGGCCGGCTTCGGGAAGGTCTCGTTCGAGGTGCCCTGCAGGGCGCCGTCCATGGTGGCCTTCCAGATGTCCGACGGTAGGCCGGAGCCGTAGATCATGCCACCGCTGTAGTTGCGCAGCCGTGTGTTGTCGACGCTGCCCACCCAGACCGCGGTCGACAGCGATGGGGTATAGCCGACCATCCAGGCGTCCTGGTTCTCGCCGGTATCGCCGAGCTGCGCGGTGCCGGTCTTGGTCGCCGACTCGCGTCCGTTCGCCAGGTTGTGGTTGCGCGACCAGGCGGCGATGGGCTTCATCGCCGCGGTCACGTTGTCTGCCACAGCTGCGGAAACTCGGCGCTCGCCTGCGACATCACCGCGGTCGAGCAACACCTGGCCCTCGGCGGTCACCACCTTCGTCACGAAGTGCGGTGCGTGGTAGACGCCGGAGGCCGCCAATGTCGCATAGGCCGAGGCCATGTCGAGCGGGCGCGCCTGGTACTGGCCGAGCACGATGCCGTTGTTCGGGCCGGAGCCGTCCGACTCGGTCAGTGTCTTGCCGACGCCGGGGATGGTTTCGGGGATGCCGAGCTTGTGGGCCATGTCGGCGATCTTCTGCGGGCCGTTCTGCATATCCATCTGCATGCGGTAGAAGCTGGTGTTGAGCGAGCGCTTGAGCGCCTCCGCGATGGTGCACATGCCGCACTGCTCGCCCTCGACGTTGGTGATCTTGATGCCGTTGACCGTCACCGGCGAGCTGTCGTACATCTGCGACAGCGGGATACCGAGCTCGAGGTTCTCCGCGAGGCCGAAGACTTTGAACGACGATCCCGGCTGCAGACCGGCATTGGCGAAGTCGTAGCCCTGACCGTCGTTGCCGCCGTAGTACGCGCGCACCGCACCGGTGCGCGGATCCACCGACACCACTGCCGTCCGCAGCTGTTCCGGCTCACCCTCCATCTTCTTGGTCGCCGCATCGACGGCGGCCTGCTGCGCCTTCGGATCGATCGTGGTGGTGATCGAGAGGCCTGCGGTATTCAGCTGCTGCTCGCTGATGCCCGCGCTATTGAGCTCCTTGAGCACCTGCGTCTTGATCAGGCCCTCCGGCCCGGTGTCCAGGGTCTTGTCCTTGGTTGTCGACACCGGCACCACCTGCGGGAACTGCATGCCTTGGCGCTCCTCGGCCTTGAGGTTGCCGCCGGAGACCATGCCGTCGAGCACGTAATTCCAGCGCGTTCGCGCGCCCTCCGGATTCTTCTCCGGGTCCAGGCCGGAGGGCTGCTGGATGGTGGCGGCGAGCATCGCGCCCTCGGCTGCCGTCAGCTCCTGCACCGGTTTGCCGAAGTAGGCCTTCCCTGCCGCATCGATGCCATACGCACCACGGCCGAAGTAAATGGTGTTCAGGTAGGCGGCAAGGATCTCGTCCTTGCTCCACTGCCGCGCCATCTTCGCCGCGATGACCAGCTCGTGCATCTTGCGAGTAAGCGAGTGTTCGTCACCGACCAGCGCGTTCTTCACGTACTGCTGGGTAATCGTCGAACCACCACCGGCACTTTCCTTGCCGAGGGCTTGATCCCTGGCGGCGCGGGCGAAACCGGAGATGGAGAAGCCTGGGTTGGTGTAGAAGTCCCGGTCCTCGGCCGCGATCACCGCGTTGCGCACGTGCGGCGGAATCTGGTCGATGGTCACATCGGTGCGGTTGCCCTCGGGCGGCACGACCTTGCTGAGCACCGTGGAGCCGTCGGCCGCGTAGATCAGGGCGACCTGATTGGTCTTGAGATCGCCCGGCTTCGGCACCGAGACGGTCGTATAGGCGACCAGGAAGATGGCGCTCGGCACCAGGATGGCCAGTGCGAGGCCGACGTAGCACACCCGGCGCACAATCCGCCACGGCGACTTCCGCTTCTTCGCGCCGGGACCGCGCTTGCCCGGCCCATCGGACCCGTCGTCACCGCCACCATTGCGGCGCGGCGGCGGTCCGGACGGCGGTGCGCCCGCGGGCCTGGCACGGCGCTCGTTGTTGGGGCCCGCGCCGGGAGCGCCGTCGGCACGGGTGGGCCGATCCACGGTAGGACGCGGACCGGTGGCCGGTCGCGATCCAGCCGGCGCCCCAGAGCGACGGTTGCGCTCGGCCACCGCCTCGGTCAGCGAACCGGGCCGCTGGATCTTATGAGTCGGCTGGACGGCGTTGGGTGCGCCCGCGGGCACCGGACGACCCTGCGGTGGACGCTGCGGGGGCGGCGGTCCTTGGCGGCGCGGCGGCTGTGGGCCCCGCGGCTCGCCCGGGTAGGGGCCACCCTGCGGCTGCGAACGCGGTCCACCGGGCGGCGGGCCCGGCCGTGCACCGCCGGGCGGGGGACCGGCCGGCCGCTGATTCGGGACCGGAGGTTGTGAACTTCGCTGAGTACGGCCGCCGTGCGGTTCATCGCCGTAGGGGGAAGTCTCGTAGGGCGAATTCACTGACAAGATCTCCATAACTCGTAACGGTCTGAATGGCTCGATGCGGTCGGGATCACCGCGGCGGACGCGTGCAGGCTCCGCATATCATCCGACGGGTAGATGACCTGGCACATTATTCGGCAGCGCGCCGGTTGGCCCGGGTACCTGTGCGACGGCGCGTTGGCGCCGGAGCGGTACCGAGCACGTAGGACTGCACCAGATGATTCCAGCTGCAGCTCCGGCATACCTCGACGACATGGACGGAGAACTCCTCGCGACTCTCGGCGAGCCGTACCAATTCCTCCGGTGTGCGAGCCGAACCTGCCATAGCTCCGAGGCCGTCGCCGTAGACCCAGGATACGAGCGTGAGTTGCTCTTTCCGGCAGATAGGGCATGTGACCTCGCTCCCCCGGCCGTGGAACTTCGCCGCACGCAGCAGGTAGGGATTCGCATCACACACCTCGGCGACACCGACACGGCCCGCATAGACGTCAGCCAGCAGCGACCGACGCCGGAGCGCATAGTCGACCACTTGCCGCTGAATTCGCACGAGAACCAGAGTAGCGGTGATGGAAACGGGCCGCGCTGGGCAATGCGGGATTGCCGGGCCGGTAACCGGGTCCGAACTGGGGCGTCATGGGTGTGAGCCGACTACTATTCGGCTGTGTCCACAGCAGCATCCGGGCGCACGCGAGCGCGTGACCTCGACCGCGCGAATACCTGCAGCGTGCTGGATGCCGCATATGCCGAAGGACAGCTCGGCGCCGACGAATATCACGACCGAACAGCGCAGGCCACGGCAGCGACGACGCTCGGCGAGTTGGCGCGGGTGGTCGGCGATCTGCAAGCGCCGGCGGCCGTGCGCGATCTCGTTGCGGCCCGGCCCACCCCGCCGCGAAATCTGTTGCGTCGCCCCAGATCTGGGGATGGTTATCCCGGTCACACTCGGGCCGGCGACCGTGATCGCGCCACCACCATCGAGCTGCTGGACAGCGGGCGCCGCGACGGCCAGCTCACCGAGGAAGAACACGAGACACTCACCGAACTGGCCGCAGCGGCCACAACACTGGGAGATCTGGCCGGACTCGTCGACGATCTACAGCGGCCGACCGACGCAACGCTGCTAGCGCGGCCGCCGCACTCGAGTCGACTTCAGTGGTATTTGATCGCGGTCTCGGTGGCCATCGCCTGCGCGGCAGCCGCCGGGTTCGCACTGACCATCGGAGTCTCGGAAACCGAAGCAGCGCCCGTAGCGCCCGTCGCCGCCCGCACGCCCGATCTGGGCGCTGTCCAACCGGTGGTGGTTGCGACGCCCGATATCCTTACCGCCGAGGGTCTTACGCTGTTCTTGCAGCGGTACCGGGAAAAGTTCGGCGACCTGCAAGTCGACGAACTGACCCTGTTCGACGATTACGCCCGCCTCTCACGTGCGGTGCCCGGTCAGCCGAACCGGGTGATCAGCTATGACTATCGCGGCGGATTCCAGCAGAGCGGCGCGGTCACCGGGCGCAAGGCCGGTACGTCTGCCGCCGATCTGGCCGAGCTGAATCTGGCGGCGCTGTCCGATGCGCTTGCGAAAGCGCCTGGCACCCTGCGGGTGCCGAACGGCGCTGTGACCCATATGGCAGTCGAGGTCAACGATTCCGGCACCTACAGCTACTACGGCATCGCCAAGGACCGGCCGTTCGTCTCGATCTATGCGGGCAACAAGTTCAACGAGTCCGGCCACATGATTCTGACCCCGGCGGGCGAGGTCACTCGTGCGTGGCCGTTCGAAGGATGACCGGGTAATGGCGACAACACGATACGGCGGAATTCGAGCCCGCGACACCGACCGTGCGGATGTGTGCGGCCTGCTCGACGCCGCACTGGCCGAGGGCCAGCTCACCGATGACGAGCACACCGCGCGCACCGCAAAGGCCATGCGGGCCACGTCCTTCGGTGAGCTGGACGAGATTGTCGGGGATCTGCAGATCCCCGACAACCTCGTCGATGCCCCCGTCGTCCGGGTGGATCGCCGCCGCCCTCGGCGCTGGTTGGTGCCGTTGGCCGGCATCATCGCTGCCGCGGTTTTCGGTGCAGCGGTCGGCGGCATCACCCGGTGCGCGGCCGACGGGCCCGGATCGCTCGGGTCCGCCGAGCACGTGCCGGTGCTCACTACCGGTGCGGGTCTTGCGTACTTCATCGCCGAATATCGCGCCGAGTTCGGGGATACGAAGGTCGACAAGGTGACGTTGTATCCCGAATACGTGCTCTTCGAACGGCAAGCGGCCGGCAACCCGACCGTGACCGCCCGCTATCACTACGACGGAAGTTTCCGGAAGCCGACAACAGCCACCGGCCGCAAACCCGATGTGCGCACCCTGGATCTCGCCGTCATGGACGTGCGTGCGCTCGCTGGGCTCCTTGCGGGTGCTGCGCAGACGACGAAGACGCCGGGCGGCACCGTGACCCATGCCAGCGCCGAGTTCGACTCCAGCGCCGCTGCCGATGCCGAGCCCGTCCTCCAGATTTATACGAAGAACGAGACCAATGCCGCGGGCTTCATGACCGTGACGTTCACCGGAGAGCCCCTCCGGATCTCCACCCCCAGTCACTAGCACTCCTCACCACCTGCGCAGACACCTCATCTGTCGGCAAGGGCTGTCCCTGGTTATATCGCTCCGATATAGTCAGAAGTCGCATCCATCGGTTAGGTCTGTACACAAGTCAGGGAGGTGAAGCCCGATGCTCGAGCTGGCAATTCTCGGGCTGCTCCTCGAATCGCCCATGCACGGGTACGAGCTGCGCAAGCGCCTCACCGGATTGCTCGGGCCGTTTCGGGCCTTCTCCTACGGGTCGCTGTACCCGACGCTGCGCCGAATGCAGGCAGACGGGCTGATTGCGGAGGAGAACGCCGCAGGCGTCGCCATGCGCCGGGCGCGGCGGGTCTACCAGCTGACATCGACGGGGCGGGAGCGGTTCACCGAACTGCTCGCCGACACCGGACCGCAGAACTACACCGACGACGGCTTCGGCGTCCACCTGGCGTTTTTCAGTCGCACCCCCGCGGAAGCGCGGATGCGAATTCTGGAGGGCAGGCGGCGGCAGGTCGAGGAGCGCCGAGAAGGACTGCGGGAGGCGATAAAGAAGGCCAGCGGGTCGCTGGATCGCTACACCCGACAGCTCCACCAACTCGGTCTGGAATCAAGCGAGCGCGAAGTGCGCTGGCTCAACGAGTTGATTGCAGCGGAGCAATCGACGAATGCGGCACCACAGAAAGAGGGAAACATCGGCCATGACTGAAACGAACCAGGCTGACACAGTTCGCGTGGCCATCGTGGGCGTGGGCAACTGCGCATCTTCTTTGGTCCAGGGCGTGCAGTACTACAAGGATGCCGACGAAACCGCGACCGTGCCGGGCCTTATGCACGTCAAGTTCGGCAAGTACCACGTCCGCGACGTCAAGTTCGTCGCTGCTTTCGATGTCGACGCCAAGAAGGTCGGCTTCGACCTGTCCGAGGCGATCTTCGCCAGCGAGAACAACACCATCAAGATTTCCGATGTGCCGCCGAGCGACGTCGTCGTACAGCGCGGCCCGACCCTCGACGGCATCGGCAAGTACTACGCCGAGACCATCGAGCTGTCCGAGACCGAGCCGGTCGACGTGGTCAAGGTACTGAAGGACAACAAGGTCGACGTCCTGGTGTCCTACCTCCCGGTGGGCTCGGAACAGGCCGACAAGTTCTACGCGCAGTGCGCCATCGACGCGGGTGTCGCCTTCGTCAACGCGCTGCCGGTGTTCATCGCCTCGGATCCGGAGTGGGCCGCCAAGTTCACCGATGCCGGTGTTCCGATCGTCGGCGACGACATCAAGAGCCAGGTCGGCGCGACCATCACCCACCGCGTGATGGCCAAGCTGTTCGAGGACCGCGGCGTGCAGCTCGACCGCACCATGCAGCTGAACGTCGGCGGCAACATGGACTTCAAGAACATGCTCGAGCGGGAGCGGCTGGAGTCGAAGAAGATCTCCAAGACCCAGGCCGTCACCAGCAACCTGAAGAAGGAACTCGGCGCCAACGATGTGCACATCGGCCCGTCCGATCACGTCGGCTGGCTCGACGACCGCAAGTGGGCCTACGTCCGGCTCGAGGGCCGTGCCTTCGGTGACGTGCCGCTGAACCTGGAGTACAAGCTCGAGGTGTGGGACTCGCCCAACTCCGCAGGCATCATCATCGACGCGGTGCGCGCCGCCAAGATCGCCCTCGACCGCGGTATCGGTGGACCGGTCATCCCGGCCTCGGCGTACCTGATGAAGTCCCCGCCCAAGCAGCTGGCCGACGACGTCGCCCGCACCCAACTGGAAGCCTTCATCATCGGCGCTGAGTAGTTTGGCAGCGCCTGCGGCGCTGCGTGTTCGCGGCCCCCTTGGTCTCGCTTCCGAGCCGTCGAGACTCGCGACTTCGTCGCATGCGCTTCGACGACTCGGAAGCGAGACGGGCCGCGAACTTTAGGGCTCGGTCTCGCTGCGCTCGGAAGACATCATCGTGCCGAGTGGGTGCGTTGGTAGTTGAGCTTGCGACTTCGGTCGAGGCGCTTCGGCGGCTGTGGAGGTGGGATGTGCCGGGAACTCTGGTCTCGGTCTCGCTGCGCTCGGAAGGTGTCATCGTGCCGAGTGGGTGCGTTGGTAGTTGAGCTTGCGACTTCGGTCGAGGCGCTTCGGCGGCGGTAGAGGTGGGATGCGCGAACTCTAGTGCTCGGTCTCGCTTTGCTCGGAAGGTGTGCGGTGGCGTCGGTGAGGATGTCACGATCCCATCGGCCCCCTCTTGCCGATGTGTAGGACAGCGCACGATCCAGGGCTGGGTGCGGATATCCGCACCCAGCCCTCGATTGTTTCGAGCATTAATCCAGTGAGACGTAGACCTCTACCGAGGTCGGGCCGGTGTAGCGCTCGATCTCGGCGGTGTGTGAGCGGGTGATGGTGCCCGCGCTTTCGGCCTTGCGGACTTGGGCCCATGCGGTGCGCAGCAGGTCGTAGGGCTTGTCGGAGACGACGAATTTCGCGTAGCGGCCCTGGGGCACCCGGGTCACGACGTCGCCTGCGTCCATGTCCTCCATCGCCGCAACCTCGTATCCGAGCACGGCGACCGCGTGATCGTTCTGGCCGATGTAGGCGGCTACGCGCGCTACGTTCTTCTCCCGTGCCAGGTATCTGTCCCAGGTGAAGTTCACCAGGTCCAGGTCGCGTGCGCTCACCTCGCGACCGGCGAGTGGCACCGTGAGTCCGGCGACCAGGCTCTCATCCAATGTGACTATCTCGAAGTCCACAGCCCGTTCCTACTCGTCGATCTGATCGTCTGCCAGTGCCACGAACACCTCGACCGTGCGGGCATCCGGATAGTGCTCCGAATCGCCGGTGTAGGCGCGCACGAACCGGCCTGCGGCCTCCGCGTCCCATACCGCGCGCCAGATCGACACGATGGTGTCACCGAGGTTGTCCCCGCTCGCCGTGAACCGGGCGAATCTGCCCGCGGGCACCCGCGCGAGCACATCACCGGGCAGTAGGTCGGCGAGGGACCGGCAGCGGTAGCCGACGATGTGGGTCAGATACGAGTTGATCTCGGGCGCGTGGTCGACATATGCGGTCGTTGGTGGCCCGGGCAGCGAGCGGGCCAGATTGCGCTTCCACGCTTCTTCGACCCTCGCGCGGCGCGGCCCTTCGACCGCGAGCGCGGGGCTGCGAAGTACTGTTCCCGCCACCAGCGTCTCGGGACGGTCAACGACATTGAAATCCACCGGCGTAGCCCCTATGTCTAGTCTTTCGTCGTCGCTCGAGCGCATATCCTTCCGCATCGTGCCCGCGGCATCGGCGTCGACCCGGTTCGGTGCCGGGTCGAGGCCCTCGCTTTCGCTCTCACTCTGGCAAACGATGCTGCCACGTCATCCGTTCCCGGTGGGAGCGTGGGCGCACATTCGACATCATCCCGGTACCGGGACCCTCAATCCTGGGAAAATCTCCACTTGTTTGGGGGCTTGCGGCGCGGGCGGGATCACGATGACCGGCTCCTGCGACTGACTCTCCGGCGGATTCAGAATGTCGTAGCTACCGCCGGAGGGCTTGCTCGGCTCCTGCGACTGACTCTTCGGCGGATTCAGAATGTCGTAGCTACCGCCGGAGGGCTTGCTCGCCTCCTGGCCGCCCGCGGCGGGGAATTGCTCCACGGGTGTGTCGTCGAGTGCGCCGTCCATCGTCTGTTTCCAAATGTCGGCGGGCAGCCCGGAACCGTAGATGTCAGCTCCGCGTGCGGTCTGGATGGGCTGGGATTGTTCGGTGCCGATCCATACCGCGGTGGACAGCGACGGGGTGAAGCCGATCATCCACGCGTCCTTGTTCGACTTCGTGTCGTTGAGTTGGGTGGTGCCGGTCTTGGCGGCCGAGGGGCGGCCGCCGGCCAGATTGTGGCCGTTCGAATACGCCGCGATGGGTGTCATCGCCTGGATGGTGCTGTCGGCGATGGCGCGCGGGATGCGCTGCTGTCCCGGCGGCTGCTGCTTGCCGACCTGCTGTTCCGGCGCGCCGCGGTCCAGCAGTACCCGGCCGTCGCCGGTCACCACCCGCTGCACGAAGTAGGGCTGGTGGTAGACACCGGAATTGGCGATCGTCGCGTACGCGGAGGCCATGTCGATGGGGCGAACCAGGTATTGGCCCAACACGATTCCGTTCAGTGGATGTCCGTCCTCCTCGGTGAGCGTTTTGCCTGCCACACCAGAGATCTCCTCCGGGATGCCCGCCTGATGGGCCGCGTCCGCGATGGCTTTCGGTCCGTCGAACATCATCATCGTCAGCCGGTAGAAGCTGGTGTTCAGCGACCGCTTCAATGCTTCGGCGATGGTGCACCTGCCGCACGACTCGCCATCCACATTGGTGATCTTGGTGCCGTGGTCGGTCACCGGTGAACTGTCGAGCACGCGCGAGAGCGGAATGCTCTGCTGCTGTGCGGCGATCATTGCGAACACCTTGAATGCGGACCCGGTCTGCAGCGGCGCCTGTGCGAAGTCGTAGCCGAGGCCGTCGTTGCCGCCGTAGTACGTGCGCACCGCGCCGGAACGCGGGTCGATCGATACCACCGCACTACGCAGCTCGGGCGGCTGCGGATCGAGCCGGTCGTGCACAGCGCCGAACGCGGATTGCTGTGCTCGCGCATCGATGGTGCTGGTGATCTGTAGCGCACCGGTGTTCAGGTCCCGCTCGCTGATCCCGGAGGAGTGCAGCTCGCGCAACACCTGCGCGCGGATCAGGCCCTCCGGACCTCGGGCCACGTTCTCGTCGGGAATCTGGGAGATCGGGACGATCGGCGGGAACACCGTCGCGTCGCGGTTGCCCGGCGCGAGCACCCCCATCTCGACCATGCCGTCGAGCACGTACTTCCAGCGGGCCGTGAGCTCGGGGAGATGGGTTTCCGGGTCGAGGATCGAGGGCGTGCGGATGACCGCGGCGAGCACCGCGCCCTCGGCCAGGGTCAGCTGTGGCACCGGCTTGGCGAAGTATGCCTTCGCCGCCGCGGCGATACCGTAGGCGCCGCGCCCGTAATAGATGGTGTTGAGGTAGGCGGCGAGGATGTCGTCTTTGCTCCACTGCCGCGCCATCTTTGCCGCGATGACCAGCTCGCGCATCTTCCTGGTGAGGGTGCGTTCGGAGCCGAGGAAGGCGTTTTTCACATACTGCTGGGTGATGGTGGAACCCCCGCCCGCGTCCCCGCGCCCGAGCAGGTTGTCGCGAGCGGCGCGCAGGAATCCGGAGGTCGAGTAGCCAGGGTTGCTGTAGAAATTACGATCTTCGGCCGAGAGCACCGCGTCGCGCATCGGTTTCGGTACGTCGCTCAACGGTATCGGGGTCCGATTGCCTTCGGGGGGAACAACCTTGGCGATGACCGTGGTCCCGTCCGAGGCGAGGATGGTGGCGATCTGGTTGGTCTGCACCGATGTCGGATCGGGGATTTCCGCGCTCCAGTAGACGAGCACACAGAGCACCGACGGCACCGCGACGAAGATGATGAACAGGGCAAGCATCAGCCGCCGGAATCGTTCGCCGCGGGTGCGTTGCGGCCGCTCGGCCGGGTCGGGGACCGGCTTGGCCGGTGTGGTCGTCCGGCGTGATCTCGGCGGGCGAGTGGACCGTTTGCGGTCGGTGCGGGTGGTCGTCCGCTCTTTCCATCCGGCGATGGAGGCATACGGTGCGGCCGACGACTTGTCCCGCGCGCGCCTGGGATTACCGCGTCTTCGCCGCTTGCCGAACGAGCTCACGATCATCTCCTCCCGGAGCGTCGGTCAAACTCACCTGCACGGATAACGATCGGAAACCGGGCTACAACCCTGGCACATTGTCGTCCCCGCCAGGCCGCAGCGACCCGCGAGCATATCACCGCAAGTCAGCCCAAACGGCCCGTTCGGCCTGCTTTTGTTTTGAGAGATCCCGAAAGAATTGACCACCGCGGAGCGAGTCTTACGAGCGACCGTTTGCGGCCGGCTCGCGTCCGAGTGGCCGAAGCGCATGCGCCGTAGGCGCGAGTCTCGACCGCTCGGACGCGAGCCTTGGGGGCCGCGAACACGCAGCGCCGTAGGCGCTGCACATCAGATACGGTCAGCTCTTGACGCCGCCCGCGGTGAGACCGGAGATGATGCGGCGCTGGAACAGCAGCACCATGATGACCAGCGGAATGGTGACCATTGTGCCCGCGGCCATGATGGCGGCGTAGGGCTGCACCAGGGGGTTGTTGCCGGAGAAGCGCGCGATCGCGACGGTCACCGGTTCGGTCTTGTCGCTGGAAAGCAGTCGCGCCAAAAGGTATTCGTTCACCGCGGCGATGAACGCGAGGATTGCGGTGGTGAACACCGCCGGCGCCGCCAGTGGCAGCATCACCAGCCGGAACGCCTGCAACTTGGTCGCGCCGTCGATGCGCGCGGCCTCCTCGAGCTCCCACGGCAGCTCCGCGAAGAACGAGGCGAGGATGTAGACGGTCATCGGCAGCACGAACGAGATGTTCGGGATGATCATCGCCTGGTACTCGCCGATCCAGCCCAGATTGGTGAACAGCTGGAACAGCGGCGTGACCAGCACGACCACCGGGAACATCGAGGCGCTCAGGATCAGCCCGGACACCAGGTACTTGCCCTTGAAGGTGAGCCTGGCCAGCGCGTAGGCGGCCAGCACGCCGAGCACCAGGGCGAACACTGTGGTGGCCGCGCCGATGACCACGCTGTTGAGCAGCGCCTTGCCGAAATCGTTGCCGCGGCTGGTGTCGAAGGCGTTGCGGAAGTTCTCGAAGGTGAGATGGGTTGGCCACGGGGTGTTGTCGAAGGTGAAGTCCGGATCGCGGAATGCCGTGACGGCCATCCAGTAGAACGGTCCGAGGCCCCACAGCAGCACGATCAGCGCACCGAGGTACAGCCGCACGGAACCGAGCCGCTTGGTCCAGGGGGTCGTGGGGGTCGTGGTGGCCATCAGTGCGCCTCCCGCTGTTCTTCCTGGGTCCGAACGGCATTCGCACCCAAGACCTTCACCAACAGGAACGCCACCGCGAAGATGAGCAGGAAGGTGATCGTCGACAATGCGGCCGCACTGTTCGGGCCTTGACGGACCTGCTCGACCACCAGCGCGGAGATCGGGCGGGTCGCCGGGTTGCCGAGCGTCATGATCGCGGGCAGGTCGTAGAGGCGAAGTCCGTCCATCGTCCGGAACAGCACCGCGACCAGCAACGCGGGCTTGAGCAGTGGCAGGGTGATCTGAGTGAAGCGCTGCCAGGCCGATGCGCCGTCGACCTTGGCGGCCTCGTAGACGTCGGCCGGGATTACCTGCAGGCCTGCGAGCAGCAGCAAGGCCATGAACGGCGTGGTCTTCCACACGTCGGCGGCGATCACCGCGAACCGCGCGGGCCACGCCTCGGAGGTCCACAGGATGTGCGTGCCGAGCAGCCGGTTCACCACCCCGTCGTACTGGAACATGAACTCCCACAGTCGCGCCGTGACCGCGGTCGGGATCGCCCACGGAATGAGCACCGCCGCCCGCAGCAGGGCCCGGCCACGGAAGGTCTTTCCCATCACCATCGCCATACCGAGGCCGAGTGTCGCCTCGAGGGTCACGGTGATCACCGTGAAGAACAGCGTCACGCCGATCGCGAGCCAGAACTGCGATCCGAGGTTGCCGGTGGGGCAGGACACCGTCTCGCCGCCGGCCTGACACTGCTGGAACAGCCAATGGGTGTAGTTCGAGAATCCGGCGCTACCGCCCTCGACGAACATCCCGGTCGCCGGATCCAGCCCGGCATCCTTCTGGAACGACATGAAGATCGCCCGGAACACCGGGTAGCCGACGACGACGGCCAGCGTTATCAACACCGGCGTGACGAATAGCCACGCCCTACCGGAACTCCGAAGCTGCAAAGCCAATGTTCCACCGAACCCGCGCTTCGGCGGCAGGTGGCCGTCGCTCGACACGCGGGTGGTCGTTCCCGAAGGATCCGACACCGTATCTCTCTCCTACAGGGCTGGGCTGGTCCGATTCGCTATGAGCCGGCTGTCTCGATGCCCTTTTGCATACCGGTGATCGCGTCGTCGACCGACTTGGTTCCGTTCAAGGCGGCGTAGGCGTTGTCCTGGATGGCCTTCGACACCGCTGGATAGAACGGAGTCACCGGGCGCGGCACTGCGCTGGCGATCGATTCCTTGAGTGCGGGCAGGAACGGCATCTTCGCGATGAGTGCCGGATCGTCGTACATTGATGCACGCACCGAGGGCAGCGCGCCGGCGGCGACGATGTGCTGCGCGTCCTCGCTGATGAGGAAGCGAAGGAAGTCGAGCGCGGTGGCCTTGTTCTTGGAGAACGCGCTGATGGCGGCGTTGTAGCCGCCGAGGGTCGAGGCGCCGACGCCGTTCTCGCCGGGCAGCGGCGCGACCCCGAACTTGTCCTTCACGGCCGAGGATTCCGAGCCGGCGTCACCGAAGGTGGAGGGCCAGCTGCGCAGGAACATGAGCTTGCCCTGGGTGAAGGCGGCGCCGCTCTCCGGCTCCTTGAAGGTGATGGCTTCCTTGGGGATATCGCCGCTCTTGTACGCGTTGACCAGCTGCTCGAGTCCGGCGCGGGACTGCGGGCTGTTCACCGTCGGGGTCTTGCCGTCGGCGCCGACGAAGGTACCGCCGAAGGCGTTGATCACCTCGGCGGTGTTCACCGTCAAGCCCTCGTACGGTGCGAGTTGGCCTGCGTAGCAACCGATATTGTTCTGCTTGGCGACCGGACACTGCGCCAGCATTTCGGTCCAGGTCTTCGGCGGGTTGGGCACCAGGTCCTTGCGATAGAACAGCAGGCCGCCATTGGTGTTTCGGGGCGCCGCATACAGGACGTTGTTGTAGGTGGCGCTGGCTACCGGCGGCGAGAGCAGCGCGGAGGTGTCGATGGAGAAGGTATCCCGCAGTGGCTGGATCCAGCCCTTCGCGGCGAACTCGGCGGTCCACGGCACGTCCATGGCGAACACGTCGTAGCTGGACTGCTTGGAGCGCATGTGCTCGACGAGGTCGTCGTACTGCTGCGAGGCGTCGTTCGACTGCTCCTTGAACGTCACCTGCTCGTCGGGATGCGACGCGTTCCAGCGCTCGATCAACTGCTTGACCGCACCCGTCTCGGTGGTGTCCTTGCCCTCGACATAGGTGATCGGACCGCGGCCGGTGAGGTTCTGGCCGGTTGGATTGCCCCCGCTGTCGCTGGAGCACGAGGCCGTGAACGTCGCCGTCAGCAGCGCCACCGAGGCAGCAGCCAGCGCCGCTCGAGGCATTAGCGACGAACGCAGGGACGACACCTTCTTCAAAGCCATCGCGAACACTCCAAGGGTCGAGACGTGAGCACCAGCACACCAGAGGTGCACAACGCAAGATACATGGTGTTCATGTGCCACGCCGGATTACGCCTACCGTTTGTGCGGTTGTATGGTCACTCGTCCAAACGCAGGTCTGTGGTCGTACTAGGTCCGGGACAGCCTATTAGGCTTGTGCCCGATGACTTCGCCGAATGCGGTTCCCGATCGGATGCTCACCCGGATCGGTGGGCTGTTGCGCAAGGCCGAATCCACCGATAACGAACACGAGGCCGAGGCATTCCTCGCGGCCGCGCAACGGCTGGCGACCAAATCCTCGATCGACCTGACGGTCGCTCGCTCGCACGTCGCGGGGCGCGAACGCAGGCCGACACCGGTGCAGCGGATCATCCCGATCGGCCAGCCGGGCAAGAAGGGATTGCGCACCTACGTGCAACTGTTCGTCGCGATCGCGGCGGCCAACGACGTGCGCTGTGATGTTGCGCGGACCTCCACCCAGGTTTACGCCTATGGTTTCGATTCCGATATCGACACCTGCGAGGCCCTGTATGCCAGCCTGCTCGTGCAGATGGTGCGGGCATCGGATCAGTACATCAAATCGGGGCAGTACCGAACCGCGACAGTGGAGAAAGTTGTCACCGAAAAGCGGTGGGGGCGAAGGGTGCAACGCCGAGTGCAGGCGCCGGTCGCGGCAGTGACCGCCAGGCTGAACTTTCAGATGGCCTTCGCCGCGCGGATCGGGCGCCGACTGGCCACGGTGAAGGCCGAGGTCGAGGCGGAGATCGTGCCGGACACCTCGGCGGCCGGCACCGCATTGGCCCTGCGCAACAAGGAAATCGAGCTCACCGACTTCTACTCGCAAACCTCCGAGGCACGCGGCACCTGGCGTGGCCCACAGACCTCGGCCGGTCATTCGGCGGCGGCGCGCCGTGCGGGTGACGCGGCGGGTCGGGCGGCCCGGCTCGGCACCTCGCCCGAACTCGGTGCGGCCCGCGGGCAACTGGCACGGGGCGACGGCACATCGCTATGAGCCCGCGAGACAGCCAGCGCGCCAAGGTATATGACGCCGAGCAGCTGGTGCGCGGGGTGTTCGACCGGGCCGACGAGCACGGCAATCGCACGGTCGAGCTCTACGGATCGCACCTGACGCTGCCCATCGAGCGCCGCTTCGCCACTGTCGATTCGGTGCAGACCTACGCGGACAAGGTGCTCGGGCTCAATTGGGTTCGTGCGCAGTGGGATCGAGCCGAGGTGGCCGTGCGCGTCCGGTCGCGGGCCGGTACGACCGCTGCGCATTACGAGGTCGAGGACGCGGTTCTCGCGGTGCCGTTGCATACCGGAGGCACCGCGTGGGCGCTGCGCGAACTCGTTGTGTTGCATGAACTCACCCACCACTTGGAGCCCGCGCCCGCTTCGGTGGCGCCACACGGTCCGGAATTCTGTAGTCGCTATCTGGATCTGGTCGACGGTGTCATCGGACCGGAAGCGGCATTGGTGCTGCGGGCGACGATGCTGGGGTGTGGTGTGCGGTTGGGGCCCGGCTGACTCGCGGGGGTGCCACGAATGTCGACTCGAACCGCTCCGCTCTCCGGATGGGTCGATCCGCGACATCCGGCCGGTCCCGCTTCCGCCTGCCGGATCGGGCCGGCCGCTGCCCGGTCGCGTTTGCGGCCGCAGCCTCAGGACAGCAGCTTGCTCACTCGGTCGAAGCGGTTGTGCCACCAGGTGATCCGGTCCCGGTCGGGATGTCGATAACGCTCGAGCAAAGCCGGGTCTGGTTGCGGCGGAGTCCGTGGCACGGGCAGGAAGCCGTCGACCGGGCGCAGCGATTCGGTGACCACGTCGCCTTCGAACAGGGCGGTCGTGCCGAGCCCGCAGGCGAAGTCGAGTTCGGGTAGTGCACCGGCCAGAGCGAGCTGCGCGGCAAGGCCGACGCTGGTTTCCAGGGCGGAGGACACGACACACGGCAGGCCCGCGGCCGCGGCGACCTGTAGTGCGCGTCGTACGCCACCCAGTGGCGTGCACTTGAGGACCGCAATATCGGCCGCGCCCGCGACGGCGACCCGCAGCGGATCCTCCGCCCGGCGAATGGATTCGTCGGCGGCGATGCGCACACCCACCCTGCGGCGCACCGCAGCCAGTTCCTCGATCGTCCGGCACGGCTGTTCGACATACTCCAAACCGCCTGCCGCGCTGTCGATCCTGCCGATATTGACAATCGCGGTATCCACATCCCACACCGCGTTGGCATCCACCCGAATCGCACCGTCGGTCCCGAGCGCCGCCCGCACCGCCGCAACGCGGGCGAGGTCTTCGGCGAGCGATTCGGGATGGTCGGCGACCTTCACCTTGGCGGTGCGGCATCCGGACTTCGCCACGATGTCGTATGCGCGCTCGGGGTCGACGGCGGGCACGGTGCAATTGATGGGGACCAGTTCGCGCACCGGTTCCGGCCAGCCCACCGTGACCTGCTCCATCGCCGTGGCCAGCCAGCCGGTCGCTTCGCGATCGTCGTACTCGGGGAACGGGCAGAACTCGCCCCACCCGAGCGGTCCACGCAACAACATCCCCTCGCGCACCGTGATGCCGCGGAAGCGGGTCCGCAGCGGAATGGCGTACACGATGGTCTCGGTGATGGCGTCGGTGTCGGCGGTGATCACCATCGTCACCATACGGATGGGGATCGACTACTCGTTTCGGCCTCGTCTCTATGAGTAGTTTCGCAACGCGGTCAGCGGAAGTCGGCGATGTGGTCGATAGCCCACTGCCCGTATGTCCGCGCGGGTGCGCCGGTCACCGACTCGGAGGTGGGGCCGACCGACGCCGGCGCGGTCCCGGCTTCGGCCCACATGTCGAGCACCGGTTTGTACAGGAACTCAGCTGCCTGCTCGTAGCTCAACTCGACCAATTCCACCGGTGCACCGATGGCCGCGGCGATGTGCTCGACCATGCTGCGCTGCGACAGCGATTCGGGTCCGGTCAGTGGATAGATCTTGCCCGCATGCCCCGGCTCGGTGAGTGCGGCGACGGCCGCGGCCGCGATGTCGGCCTCGTGGATGGGGTTCAGCTGCAAGCCCGGAAAGGGTAGGCGCGCAACCCGTTCCGACTTGATCGAGGACGCCCACCAGCGGGAGTTGGCCGCGAATGCGCCCGGCCGCAGCACGGTCAGCGGCAGGCCGGATTCCTGTAGTGGCCGCTCGACGGCGAGATGCTGCGCGCCGATCGTATTGTCTGCGCTTTCCGCCGCGATCGAGGACAGTAGCGCTACGTGTGCGACCTCGCTGGCCTGTGCGGTGTCGATGAAGTTCTCGATGCCTTCGGGCGCGGCGTACACAAAGGCCCGGTCCACCCCGTCGAGCGCGGCGGCCACCGACGCGGGGTCGGTCATGTCGAGGCCGACCAACTCGACCCCGTCGGGCACGGTGGTCTTGGTCGGATCGGAACTGGCCGCCCGCACCGACTTTCCTGCGGTGAGCAACTGGTCGATGACGGCGCGGCCGACAATGCCGCGGGCGCCGGTGACGAGGTAGGTCACGGGGTGTCTCCTTCGAAATCTGGTGCAGTGAGATGAGCGAGGATCCGGCGCAATTGCTCGCCGTAGCGTTGTTCGAATTCCGGTGTCTGTGGATCGATCCCGAACAGTTCGCGGACCTGCGCAGGCAGCAGCAACGGCGCGATCACCATGCCCATCACCGCGAGCTGGAACGACGCGGGATCGAGATCGGCAGCGATCTCCCCGCACTCCTGCCGCCGCCGGGTGATCTCCAGGTCTGCCTCGTGGATCGGCTTCTGGGTGGTCTCCGGCGCGTCGTCGGACAAGCCCCGCCACATGAGCAGCCGGATGCCACGCGGGTCGGCGAGGGCGTGCCGCAGATATCGGGTCAGGACTTCGCCGAGCGGCAGCGACGGGTCGGCGAAATCGGCTTCCTGCTCCAGCCATTGCCGCTGCAACGCCTGATAGAGCCCTTCTTTGCCGCCGAAGTAGTAGGTGATCAGCTGCTTGTTGACCCCGGCGCGGGTGGCGATGTCGCCGACGCGCGCCCCTGCGTACCCGCGCGCCGAGAACTCGTCGAACGCGGCATCGAGCAGGCAACGCTTGGTTCGTTCGGCATCGCGTACGCGGGAGCCGGGCTCAGGGGCGCGGTGTGTGGGCACCCGACCAGGCTAACCAATAATTTTACAAATGGCTAATTAATTTAGACACATAGATGATTCGGTTGGCTTCGGCACGCGTCATGCTTGGGGGTATGACGTGGGATCGAGCGCACCGGTTGCTGGATTCTGTGCGCGCTATCATCGGCTCGCTGATCAGCATCGGATTCGCATGGACGACCGCTGCTTTCGTGCCGCTGTACGAACTCGTGGCGGATGTGGGTGAAATGCGACGGCTGTCGGTGGCCTATGGCGTCGCCTGGGCCGGCATCGCAATGTCGTTGGCATACACAGCGATGCTCTTACTGGCGGCAGTGCGGGCCCGCAGGCCCATCGGCTGGACGCCGCTCGTTGCGCTGCCGCTGCTGGCCGGAGCATGGGTCGCCGGTTTCCTGGTCGCGATCGTCGTCTCCGGATGAACGACACGCCCGCCGCACCGAGTCGATGCGACGGGCATTGTCCGTCCCGGACGGTTGTCTTCAGGATTCGGATCCTTCGATATCAGAGCCGTTCGAGGATGGTGGCGTTGGCCAATCCGCCTGCCTCGCACATGGTTTGCAGGCCATAGCGCGCGCCGCGGTCCTGCATGGCGTGGACCAGGGTGGTCATCAGACGCGCGCCGGAGGCACCGAGCGGGTGACCGATGGCGATGGCGCCGCCGTTGACATTCACTTTGCTCAGGTCGGCGCCGGTGTCGTGCGCCCAGGCGAGAACGACGGGGGAGAACGCCTCGTTGATCTCGATGAGGTCCATGTCCGAGAGCTGGAGACCGGCGCGTTGCAGGACCTTTCGGGTGGCCGGGATGACCGCGGTGAGCATGAGCAGCGGATCGTCGCCCGCGACCGCGAAGCTGTGCAGCCTGGCCAGCGGGGTCAGGCCGAGCTCACGGGCACGTTCACCGGTCATGATCAACACCGCCGCGCTGCCGTCGCTGACCTGGCTCGCGGTTGCCGCGGTGATCTCCCATCCGATCTGTGGGAAGCGGGCGGCCATGGCCTCGTCGTAGTAGGCGGGACGCAGCTTGCCGAGGGTTTCCAGGGTGCTGCCGACGCGGATGCCTTCGTCGGTGTGCAGGCCGTTGATCGGCGCGAGTTCTTTGGTGAACAGGCCGTTCTTCGTTGCCAGTGCGGCTTTTTCGTGGCTGGCCAGTGCGAACTCGTCCAGCTGCGTGCGAGTCAGTCCCCATTTGGCCGCGATCAGCTCGGCGCTGATGCCCTGGGGGACGAGGCCATCGGGATAGCGCTCGGCGAAACCGACACCGGACAGATCTTCGGATCCGATCAGGTTGGCGCCCATGGGAATTCGGCCCATCGACTCGACACCCGCGGCGACCACGATGTCGTAGGCGCCGGCGATGACACCCTGGGCGGCGAAGTGGATGGCCTGCTGGCTGCTGCCGCATTGCCGATCGACGGTGGTGGCGGGCACCGATTCCGGATAGCCCGCGGCCAGCGCGGCGCGCCGAGTCATATTGGCGCCCTGCTCGCCGACCTGGGTGACGATGCCGCCGATCACGTCGTCGATGAGCACCGGATCGATGCCGCTGCGGTCCACCACCTCGCGCAGGCTGTGCGCCAGTAGATCCACTGCGTTCACGTTGTGCAGCGCCCCGTTCGGCTTGCCCTTGCCGATCGGTGTGCGTACCGCCTCGACGATCACTGCGTCTCTCATGGTGGTTCCCTAAGTTTGTAGGTGTCTGGGGTTGGTGCCCTGGATGCCCAGAGCGGTGGGGTGTAGCTGATGGGTGTTTGCCTCTTTCGAGGCTCGGAAGGACTTGCTGCCCCACCGCGCTGGACGCTCCGGCT